>WQXW01000029.1 GCA_009781575.1 Solirubrobacterales bacterium | reverse complement strand
GATCACCTCCGCGCGCACGAAGCCCCGCTGGATGTCGGAGTGGATCTCGCCGGCCGCGTGCCACGCGGTGAGCCCCTCGCGCAGGTGCCACGACTGCGCCGGCCGGCCCTCGCCGGCGGTGAAGAACGCGATCAGATGGAGCAGGCCGAACGCGCCCGCGATCACGCGCTCGAGCCCCGATTCGCTCACGCCGAGCTCGGCGCGCATGACCTGGGCGTCGTGCGCGTCCAGCTCCACGAGCTCCGACTCGATACGCGATGAGATCGCCACCGCCGCCGCGCCCTGCGCGGCCGCGTGCGCGGCGATCTCCTCCGGCACCTCATCGGAGCCCTCGTCGACGTTGGCCACGAACAGCACCGGCTTGGAGGTGAGCGAGCCCAGCTCGCGCGCCGCGCGCGGGGCCTCCTCGGGCACCGGCACCGAGCGCGCGGGCCGGCCCGCCTGCAGCGCCTCGACCACCTCCGCCAGCCACGCGGCCTCGGCCTGCGCCGCGCGCTCGCCGCCCTTGACCGCCTTGGCCACGCGCTCCACGCGGCGTTCCGCCTGGTCGAGGTCGGCCAGCGCCAGCTCGGCCTCGACGGTCTCCACATCGCGCAGCGGATCGACCGACCCCTCGGGGTGCACCACGCTGGGGTCGCCATGCACACGGACCACGTGCACGATCGCGTCGGTCTCGCGGATGTTGGCCAAAAAGCGGTTGCCCAGCCCCTCGCCCCGGTGCGCGCCGGCCACCAGGCCGGCGATGTCGTGGAAGTCGATCGTGTCGTGCACGATGCCCGACGCGCCCACGGTCTCGGCGACCCGCTCCAGCCGGGAGTCGGCGACCGGGACCACCGCCACGTTGGGCTCGATCGTGGTGAACGGATAGTTGGCGGCCTCCGCGCCGGCCCGCGTGAGCGCGTTGAAGAGCGACGACTTACCCGCGTTGGGCAGGCCCACGATGCCGACACGCGTGCTCATCGCGGCGGGCAGGGTGAGCGGGGTGAGCGGGGTGAGCGGCGCGGGCAGGCGAGCGCCGCCACGGCGCTCCCCAGCAGCGAGCCGGCGATCAGGTCGGAGGGGTAGTGCACGCCCAGGTACAGGCGCGAGAGCGCGAGCCCCCCGGCGAGCGCATACAGAGGCGCGGCGGGCAGGCCCGCGCGCGAGTAGGCCAGCGCGCCGGCGAAGGAGGTGGAGGCGTGCGCGCTGGGAAAGCTCAGGCGCGTGGGCGTGGCGGTGAGCGCCGGCAGCCCCTCGAGCTCCGGGCGGCGGCGGCGCACGAGCAGCTTGATCGCGGTGTTGGCGGTGTAGGCGAGCGCGATCGTGGAGAGCGCGCAACGCCACCGCGCACGGCGGGGCCGATCGAGCGCGGTGGCGGCGGCGCCGAGCGCGAGCCACACCGCGCCGTGCTCGCCGACTCTGGAGAAGCGGGCCACCGCGCGCTCGGCGGCGGGCGTGTGCCAGCGGGTGCGCGCCACGCGCAGCGCGCGCTCCTCCAGCGCGCGCAACGCCTAGGCCCCGAAGCCGACGCGGGGCTCCTCGGAGTCGGAGCGCACGTACACCACCTGCGAGAGATCCACGCGCACGCGGCCGTCCTCGCTGTCGATATCGAACCAGCCGCCCCCCTCGACGGCGTCGTGCAGCCGCTTCACCTGCTCCTCGGCGACGCGCAACGGCAGCACCTGCCCGCCCTGGAAGCCGATCGTGACACGTATGAAGCCGCCGGCCATCGCGATCAGCGCCCCACGGGCTCGACGAGCTCGGTGAGCACCCCTCCGGTGCCCCGCGGGTGTAGGAATGCCACGCGCGCGCCCCGGATGCCCACGCGGGGGCGCTGGTCGATCAGCGGTATGCCACCCTCCCGCAGCTCGGCCAGCGTCGAGTCGATGTCGTCCACCTGGTAGGCGAGGTGGTGCATCCCGGGACCGTGCTTGGCCAGGAACCTCCCCACCGGGGTGTCGTCGCTCAGCGGCTCGAGCAGCTCGATGTGGTTCTCGCCGACGTCCAGCAGCGCGGCGTCGACGCCCTGCTCGCGCACCACCTCGCGGTGCACGAGTTGCATCTGAAAGCGCTCGCGCCACAGCTCGAGCGCGGGATCGATACCACGCACCGCGACCCCCACGTGGTCGATCCGCCTGAACACGCGCCCAGTCTATGCACCCCCGCCGCGGGTCGGCGCCACGGCCAGCATGGGTTGCTCCGTTTTCGGCTGCCACTTTGATCGATTTGATCAGCCCGGGATCATGCCGATCAGAGCTCCATGCCCGCTTGGGCCGACGGGCGCAATGAAGATGCGCACTTTGCGGTCATCTGGCGCGCTCGCGAACACACCTGTCGGGGGCGCCGTTGGGTGATTCAAAAAGAGGATTCGTTCCGCGCGGAACCAATCCTCAAAACAAAAAACGCAACGGACGCTGCTCGACCGGCGCCCCCCCGGCGCGGCTCATCCCAGCAGCCGCCGGCAAACCTCCCCAAAGAACTCGGCAGCGAAGGCGACGTCGCGCGCGTCGATGCGCTCGTCGGCGCCGTGGATGAGCGACCAGGCCTCCAGCAGCGACTGGTGGCGCGCGGGACAGAAGCCGTACACCACGGCGTCCGGGAAGGCGGCGCGGAAGGCGCGCGAATCGCTGAACCCGGTCAGCACCGTGGGCAGCACCCGCGCGCCGGGATCGCGCTCGGCGATCCACGCGGCGATCGCGTCCATGAGCGGCGACTCGGTGGGCGAGCTGTTGCCGCCGGTGCGCTCGGTGAAGGCGATCTCGAAGTCGCCCTGGCGCCCGTCGCCCAGCACCTCGGCGATCGCCCTGTGCACCGCCTCCTCGCCCAGGCCGGGCGGCACGCGGCAGTCGACGCGCATCTCCGCGCTGGAGGGGATCACGTTGATCTTCTGCGACGCGCGGATCTTGGTCGGCGCAAACGTGACCCCCAGCGTGGGCTCCACCAGCGTGGCCAGCGCGGGAGAGCGCCCGCGAATGCGCGCCAGCGCCGCCGCGGGGTCGGAGCCGTGGAGGCGGTCGGGGGCCGCCCACCCGCCGCCACCGCCGTGGCACTCGCCGTCGAGCCCGGCCAGCATCGCGGCGCTCTCGGGGGTCAGCTCATAGGACGGCGCACGCGAGGCGAGTCGCTCGAGCAGGGGCGCCATCTTCAGCAGCGCGTTCTCCCCAAGGCCGGGGAGCGAGGCGTGGCCGGCCACGCCGCGCGTGGTGAGGGTGAAGCGGAAGATGCCCTTCTCGGCGCAGCAGACCCCGTAGTGGCGCGCGCCGTTGTACTCGAACACCTGCCCGCCGCCCTCGTTGAGCAGCAGGTCGCACCGCACCCGCTCGGGGTGCTGCTCGGTGAGCCACTGTGCGCCGAGGGCGCCGCCGGTCTCCTCATCCACGGTGACCACCACCAGGAGCTCGCCGCGCGCGGGACGCCAGCCGCTGCGGGCGAGCGCGCAGGCGGCGGCCACCTCGGCGGCGACCTGCGACTTCATGTCCAGCGCGCCGCGGCCCCAGATGAAGCCGTCGGCTTCGTCGCCGGACCACGGATCGTGGCGCCACTCGGAGGGGTCGGCCAGCACGGTGTCGATGTGGCCGAGCAGGCAGAGTGTGGGACCGGGAGCCGATCCGCGCAGCCGCGCCAGGAGGTTGGGGCGCTGGGGCTCGGCGCCGAGCAGCTCACACTGAAAGCCGGCGGCGCGCAGCTGCTCGTGGAGGTGCTCCTGCGCGGCGCGCTCGTTCCCGGGCGGGTTGACCGTGTCGTAGCGGATCAGCCGGCGCAGCAGCGCCTGCGCCTGCGCCTGCGCCTGCGCCTGCGGCCCGGCGCTCATGCGGGCCGCACCGGCCCAGTCACCACGTGCATGCGCGCCACCTCCTGCTCGGTGAGGGGAAAGTGACAGGCGGCTTCGGTGCCGCTGCCCTTGGGCGCGAGCGCGGGCTCGTCGGTGCGGCAGCGCTCCCGCACCTTGGGGCAGCGCGTGTGGAAGCGGCACGCGGGGGGCGGGTTGGCGGGGCTGGGCACATCGCCGCTGACCAGCGCACGGCGCTCACGGGCGCGCGCGGGGTCGGCGACCGGCACCGCCGAGAGCAGCGCGCCGGTGTAGGGGTGGCGGGGGAAGCGGTAGAGCGCATCGGAGGGGCCGATCTCCACGATCTTGCCCAGGTACATGACGGCCACGCGGTCGCACATGTGACGCACCACCGACAGATCGTGGGCGATGAACACCAGTGTGAGCCCGAAGCGCGCCTGCAGGTCGCGCAGCAGGTTGAGCACCTGGGCCTGGATCGACACGTCCAGCGCGGAGACCGGCTCGTCGGCGATCAGCAGCTTGGGGCGCAGCGCCAGCGCGCGCGCGACCCCGATCCGCTGGCGCTGGCCCCCGGAGAACTCGTGGGGATAGCGGTTGTAGTGCTCGGGGTTGAGCCCCACGGTCTCCATCAGCGCCTGCACGGCGCGCTTGCGCTGCGCGCGGCCGCGCTCCAGGCCGTGGATGGCGAAGGGATCGCCGATGATCGAGCCGACCGTCTTGCGCGGGTTCAGCGACGAGTAGGGGTCCTGGAAGATCATCTGCATATCGCGCCGCATGGCCTTCAGCGGCGCGCCCTTCAGGCGCGTGATGTCCCGCCCGTCGAAGCGCACCTGCCCAGAGGTGGGATCCAGCAGTCGCATGATCAGCTTGGCGGTGGTGCTCTTGCCGCACCCCGTCTCGCCCACGATCCCCAGCGTCTCACCGCGGCGCACCTCGAAGGAGACCCCGTCGACCGCCCGCACCGCGCCGATCCTGCGCTGCAGGATCACGCCCCTGGTGATGGGGAAGTGCTTGACCAGGTCCACGACCTCGACCAGCGCGCCGACGGGCGGACGCTCACCCGCGGGTGCGGCGGCGCGCTCGCCGGTTGATGCGCCCGGGCTCGAGCTCATCGGTGCTCCCGGGCTCGTGGCGGCAGCTCGACCGCCCGCGCGGGCTCGCCCGCCCGGCGGAGCGCCTGCTCGGGCGTGGCGCCGTCGCGCAGCGCGCCCCACAGGCGTGAGCGCAGCTGGGGCTCGAGCAGGCACGCCACGTAGTGCTCGGGCTCGTCGGGCAGCGGCTGCAGGCGGGGGTCGATGCGCGAGCATTCGGGCCCGGCGTAGGGGCAGCGGGGGTGGAAGTGGCAGCCGGAGGGGCGTGCGATCAGGCTGGGGGGCGTGCCGGGGATCGGCACCAGCTGCTCCTCGCGCGGCGTGTCGAGGCGCGGGATCGAACGCAACAGGCCCCAGGAGTAGGGATGTTGGGGCGCGGCGAAGAGCGGGGCGACGGGCGCGGTCTCGACGATCCGCCCGCCGTACATCACCGCGACGTCGTGGGCCATCTCGGCGACCACGCCGAGGTCGTGGGTGATGATCACGATCGACATGGACAGCTCGCGCTGGAGTGTCTCCAGCAGCGCGAGGATCTGGGCCTGGACGGTGACATCCAGGGCGGTGGTGGGCTCGTCGGCGATCAGCAGCCGCGGCTCGTTGGCGAGCGCCATCGCGATCATCGCGCGCTGGCGCATGCCGCCGGAGAACTCGTGGGGGTACTCATCGACGCGCCGCTGCGGGTCGGGCATGCCGACCAGTTGCAAGAGCTCCACCGCGCGCGCCCGCGCCTGCGCTCTGGAAACCGGGCGGTGGGCGCGCACGGCCTCGATCAGCTGATGGCCCACCGAGTAGAAGGGGTGAAGCGATGAGAGCGGATCCTGGAAGATCATCGCGATTTCGTTTCCCCGGATCGCGCGCAGGCGATCCTCGCCCAGCGCGACCAGGTCGCGGCCCTCGAAGAGGATGCGCCCCGAGATCTGGGCGCCCATGCGGCGTGTGAGCCCGAGCACGGTGAGCGCGGAGACGGTCTTGCCGGAGCCGGACTCGCCCACGATCCCCAGCGTGCGCCCGGGCAGCACCTGAAAGGTGACGCCATCGACGGCGTGCACCACGCCGTCTTCGGTGGAGAAGCGCACGCAGAGATCCTCGACGCGCAGCAGCGGCTCGGTGGCGCTCACGTGCGGCGCACCCCGCTCATCTGCGGCGCACCCCGCTCATCTGCGGCGCACCCCGCTCACGTGTAACGCACCCGGGGGTCGATGAACGCGTAGAGGATGTCGACGGTGAGGTTGGCGAACACGATGAAGAACGCGCCCACCAGCACGGTGCCCTGGATCATGGGCAGGTCGGCGTTGATGATCGATTCGTAGGCCAGCCGCCCGACGCCGGGGATGTTGAAGACGGTCTCCACGAGGATCACGCCGCCGAGCGCGACGCCGATGTCCACGCCGGCGGCGCTCACGATCGGCGTGATCGCGCCGCGCAGCCCATGGCGTGTGACGCGGCGCTCGCTCAAGCCCTTGGCGCGCGCGGTGCGTATGTAATCCTCGGAGAGCACCTCGATCAGGTTGGCGCGCAAAAGGCGCGCGTAGATCGCGGCGAAGGAGGCGGCCAGCACCAGCCACGGCAGGATCAGCGAGGTGAACCATTTCACCGGGTCTTCGCTCAGCGGCACGTAGGAGCCGGCGCCGGGGAAGATGTGTGCCACTTTGCCGATGTCGCTGGCGAAGAGAAAGAGCGCCAGCAGCCCCAGCCAGTAGACCGGCGCGGAGATCGCCACCAGCGCGGCGCCCATCGTGGCGCGATCGAGCAGCGTGCCGCGCCGCACCGCGGAGATCACGCCCACGCCGACACCCACGGCGATCCAGATGACCGCGGCGCCCAGCACGAGCGAGATGGTGGCGGGCAGGCGTTCGAAGATCTGTTGCTTGACCGCGATGTTGTAGTGGTATGAGTATCCGAAATCGAAGTGCAGGAACAGCCGTTCCATGTAGTGCAGGTATTGCTGGTACCACGGCTTGTCCAGGCCGAGCGAGTGCCGGATCGAGGCGATCAGCGCGGGGGTGGGATTTTTGCCGGCGCGCAACGCGGCCGGTTCGGCGGTGGGCAGCAGGTAGAAGACCACGAAGGTGACGAAGCTCACGACCCAGAGCATCACGACCGCCCACAGCAGGCGACGGATGATGTACCTGATCACGGGATCGCGACCCTCTCTCGATCGCGGCTCGGGGGCGGTGGGTGCGGAGGCTCCGCTCGCTGTGGCACGGAGCCTCCGCCCGCCCGTTCAGAGCCGCACGATCCTGATCCTCACCTCAGCGAGCTCGCGGTCAGATCCCAGTCGCCGCCGTTGAACGGCCACTTCACGCCGTGCACGTTCTTCGACGTGAAGCCGACCTCGTTGTCCCACAGCCAGGTCACCACATACGCTTCCCTCGTGACCTCCTTGTCGAGCTTGGCCCACGCGTTGGCCCGCGCTTCGGGCTGGGTGAGCTGCTCGGCTTCGTCCATCTGCCTGTTCAGCACCGGGCTGTTGGCCTGCGGGGTGTTGGTGTTGCCGGCGGGCACGATGTTCTTGCCGTTGAACACCGGGTCGATCATGCTCTGGGAGTCGAAGAAGTCCTTGCCCCAGCCGAGCGTCGGGCAGATCGCCACTTTCGCTTTGGGCACGAGGCAGAACTGCGAGAGCATCGTCGCGTGCGGCACCTCGTGCAGATTGAGCCGGATGCCGATCTTGGCGAGCTGCGATTGCACCGCTTCGGCGGTGTCCTTGGCCGGTGGTTCGTTGTCGGCGACCGCGAACAGCGGGGCGCCGGTGTACTTACCACTCGCGTAGCCGGCCTTCTTCATGTAGGTTTCCGCCAGCGCGACGTCGCCGTTGGGGTTGGCGTAGAAGTCGTACCCCGGCCCCGCCGCGCCGCCGGCCGCTTCGAAGCCCGGCATCGTGGGCGGGATGAAGTGCGTGGCGATCGAGCCGATCTGCGAGCCGCCCCTGGTGAGACGGAGCGCATTGCGGTCGATCACCGCGGCGATCGCGCGACGGACATCGATGTTGTTGAGCGGCGGAATCGTGGTGTTGAGTGAGATGTAGCGGTTGCCGCCGCTCGGTTCGATGTAGAACTGGGCGTGATTGTTGGCGAGACCTTCCTGCAGGACCGCCGGCGGGGGCGCGGCGAAGTCGCCGCTCATCATGCTGGTGCCGCTCAGGATCTGGTGGCTGGCGACCGTGATGTCGTTGCCGCCCTTGAATTCGATCTCGTTGAAGTGGGCCGCGCGGATCGGATCGGTTTCGTGCTTCCACGAGGGGTTGCGCACCAGCACGAGCAGCTTGCCGGGCTGATAGGAGGAGGTGGGCACGGTGCCGCTGCCGGCGCCCTTGATCATGTAGGGGCCGGTGAACACCTGATGTTCACCGTAGGTCGAATGCGCGCCGGTGTCGAATTTTTCGGCATAGCTCTGGGGCACGGGGATCGTGCACGGCAAGCCCAGCGCGTCGGCGGTGGTGAGCACGCCCACGGGCACACTGGTTTTGATGATCAGGGTGTGCGGGTTGGGCGTTTCGATGCCGGGGATGTTGGTCAGCGTGGCCGTCGGCGCGGCCGGTGCGCCCACGATCTTGCCGTAGTAGACCTCCGCGTAGCCGTTGGCGACCGAGGCCAAGAAGCAGCGCTCCATCGAGTACTTGATGTCGGCGCTGGTCACTTCGCGGCTCTGCAGCGGCGCGCTGTAGTGGATGCCCGGTTTTATGTGGATCGTCAGTGTCCTGCCGCCGTTCGACAGTTCCGGCAGCGCGGTCGCGATGTCGGGCGCCGGCGCGTGCGCGCTGGCGGGCCATCCATACAGCCACCGCTGCGTGGTCTGGCCCAGCTCGGTGTAGTCGGTCTGGTAGTACCAGTAGCCGGGATCGAGGCTGTCGACCCCGCCGGCGACGTCGAGCACCGTGACCTTGCCGCCGTTGGTGGTCGAGCTGCTGCCACAGCCGGCGGCGACCGCGCCCGCGGCCAGCAGCGCGGCGAGCGCCAGGATCGGGAGCGTGCGCCGTCGGGGCGCGGCGCGCGGTCGGGGCGCGGTGCGTTTCATTGTCGAGTCCATCCCTTCTTCCTCCTTGTCGAATCAGGTATGTGCGGCTCTCGGCTGCAGGGCGTCCTGCAGCCCGTCGCCCACGAGGTTGAATGCCAGAACGGTGAGCAGCAGCGCGGCGCCCGGGAAAACCATGTACCACCACGCGCTGTTGAAGATGTTGGTCGCGTCGGCGAGCATGCCGCCCCAGCTGGGGTTCGGCGGCTGGACCCCCACACCCAGGAAGGAGAGCGCGGCCTCGGTGAGGATGTTGATGGGGATGAACAGCGTGGCCACCACGATGATCGAGGCGGTCAGGTTGGGCAGCACCTCGCGGAAGATGATCCTCGCCTCGGAGGCGCCCAGCGAGCGGGCGGCCTGCACGAACTCCTTCTCGCGCAGCGACAGCACCTGACCGCGCACGATGCGCGCGATGTAGGTCCACGTGGCGAGCACGATCACCAGGATCACCACGTCGGTGCCCGGTTTGATGGTCCCGCCGGCACAGCCGTTGCCCTGCGAGCAGGCCGCGCCCAGGCCGAGCCCCAGCAGGAGCACGGGGAAGCAGAGCGTGAGGTCGATCATGCGCGACAGCAGCGTGTCGACCCAGCCCCGGTAGAGGCCGGCCACCATCCCCACCCCGATGCCGATCATCATCGACAGCCCGGTGGCGATGAAGGCGACCTCGAGCGACACGCGCGCGCCGTAGACCACGCGGCTGAACACGTCGCGCCCGAGCGGATCGACGCCGAAGATGTGGTGGTGGGCGAAGCTCGGCCCGGTGGGGGTGCCGAACTGGGTGAGCGCCCCGGGATTCTGCACGTCGGGACCGGCGGCGCCGAGGAGTTTGACCACGAGCGGCGCGGCGATCGCGACGACCACGAGGAACACGATGAAGCCCAGCGAGACCAGCGCGATCCTGTCTTTGCGAAAGCGCCGCCAGAAGAGCTCCAGCGGCGAGCGCGCGGCGATCTCCGTCCCGGTCAGAGGCTCGAGGGGTGCGGAGCGGCCCCCCTCGATGAGATCGAAGGTGGTGGAGCTCATGGCACTGCCGGGACCTGCTCGACCCTCCTGTAAAGACCCTCTCTGGAACTAATGTAATCCACTGGAGCGTTGAATTCGACGCTTCGCCGTGGGCAACCTCCCGTTGAAACGGAATACTCGAGGTATGGATACCCTCTTTAACGCAACTCCAGAGCATCGGCGCCCGCGCGCGCCGGGCGCGCCGGGCGCGCAGGCCGCTGGCACCGGCGCGCAGGCCGGCGACACCGGCGCGGAGGCGGCTCACACCCCACCGCTGGCGGCGCGCGTGCGCCCGCGCGGGCTCGGGGAGTTCGTCGGTCAGGCGCACCTGCTGGGCGAGGGCTCGGCGCTGCGCACCGCGATCGAGGGGGGCCGGCCGCACTCGATGATCCTGTACGGCCCGCCGGGCTCGGGCAAGACCACGCTGGCGCGCATGGTGGGGGAGCGCGCGGGTGGGGCGGTCGAGGAGCTGAGCGCGGTGCGCGCGGGCCGCGCGGAGGTGCGCGCGGTGATCGAGCGCTCCGAACACCGCGTGGCGAGCGGCGGCGGCGGGCCGAGCGTGCTGATCCTCGATGAGATCCACCGCTTCAACAAGGCCCAACAGGACGCGCTGCTGCCGGCGGTCGAGGAGGGCGTGGTGACCCTGATCGGCGCGACCACCGAGAACCCGGCGTTCGAGGTCAACGGCGCGCTGCTGTCGCGCACGCGGGTATACGCGTTGAACGCGCTGGGCGAGCGCGAGGTGCGCGAGGTGCTGGACCGCGCGCTGGCGTCGGGCGACAGCGGACTCGGGCTGCCGGTGGAAGGCGAGGTGCTCGACTTCCTGGCGCGCCGCGCGGAGGGCGATGCGCGCGTGGCGCTCAACGGGCTGGAGCTGGCGGAGGCGACGGCGAGGGAGCGGGGCGAGCGCGAGGTGGGGCTGAGGGGCGCGGAGGATGCGATGCAGCGGCGCGCGATCCTGTACGACCGCGGGGGCGATCGCCACTACGACTACATCTCGGCCTGGATCAAGGCGACGCGGGGCTCGGATCCGGACGCGTCGCTGTACTACCTTGCGGTGATGCTCGAGGGTGGCGAGGATCCGCGGTTCATCGCGCGCAGGATGGTGATCCTCGCCTCGGAGGACATCGGCAACGCCGATCCGGGCGCGCTGCAGCTGGCGGTGGCGGCGGCGGGCGCGGTCGAGCACGTGGGCATGCCGGAGGCGCGCTACGCGCTGGCGCAGGCGGCGATCTACCTGGCGCTGGCGCCCAAGTCCAACGCGGCCGGGGTGGCGCTGGGCGCGGCGCAGGAGCACGTGCGCACCCACGGAGCGGCGGCGGTGCCGGGCTGGTTGCGCAGCGGCCCGCGCCCGGGCCAGGAGGTGGGCGGCTACGACTACCCCCACGCGCACCCCGGCCACCTCTCCCCACAGGAGCTGGCGCCGGAGGGCGTGGTGGGCGAGCGCTTCTACGCGCCGGGCGAGGCGGAGGCGCAGCT
>WQXW01000028.1 GCA_009781575.1 Solirubrobacterales bacterium | reverse complement strand
CTTTGTTTTGAGGATTGGTTCCGCGCGGAACGAATCCTCAAAACACAACCCGCGCTCCTGCTCGGCGTCGGGGGAGGCGGTGAGGCGGCGGGCCGGGGGGTCGGCCGGAATCAGCGCGCCACGGCCAGCGCTTCGCGCAGCCAGTCCAGGCGATCGCGAAGCTGGCGCAACTCGAGCTCGAGCAACGACGGCCCGAGGTCCGACGCCTCCTCGGCGGCCACCGAGCGGAACGACTCCAGCGCCGCGATCCGCTCGGCCACCCGCGCTCCGTGCCGCTCGAGCTTGGCCTGCAGCTCGCGCTCCGAGAGGTGGCCCGCGAAGAGGAGCTTGACCAGCGGGTGGGCGACGAACAGCTCGTGGATCGGCGGTCCCTGCTCGTCCTCCTCCGAGAGCAGCCAGCGCCGAAACTCGGCCCGCCCCGCCGGCGTGACCGAGTAGACGCGCCGCGCTCGCCCGGCCCGTCCCCGCCCGGATCGCTCGACGCTCTTTGCCAGGCCGTCCGCCTCGAGCTTGGCGAGCAGCGGATACAGCACGCCGTCGTTGATGAGCTGCTTGCGCGCCAGGCCCGGCGACAGCCGGCGCTTCAGCGCGTATGCGTGGTCCGGCCGGTCGACCAGCAGACCGAGCAACACGTGCCGGAGCGCCATACCTAGATTCTAGGTATAGTTCGGGACGTGGAAGCCGAAGCCACAGCGGTCGCGGGCGTCACCGTGGAACGTCGCGAGGCTGTCACGGTCGTGCGCATGGACCGTGAGGAGAATCGGCTGCACCCCGAGCTTCTGGGCGCCCTCGAAGCGGTGCTCGATGGGATCACGAGCCACGATCAGCGCGCCGCGCTGGTGCTGACCGGCACGGGCAAGTACTTTTCCAACGGGCTCGACCTCGAGTACATGGGCGCCAATCCCCCCGAGGTCGCCCCGACGCTCGCGCGCGTGCACGCGCTGTTCGGTCGGGTGCTCGCGCTCGATGTGCCCACCGTTGCGGCGATCAACGGCCACGTGTTCGCCGCCGGGGCGATGCTCGCGCTCTGCTTCGACCTCGCCGTGATGCGCGCCGACCGCGGCTACTTCTGCCTCCCCGAGGCCGACCTCGGCCTGCCGTTCACGCCGGGGATGAACGCGCTGCTCACCGCGCGCCTCAGCCCCCCGGTCGCACACCGCGCGATGGTCACCGGCCATCGCTACACGGGGGCCGACGCGCTCGCCAGCGGCATCGTCGCCGAGCTGGCCCCCGAGGAGGAGGTGCTCGACCGCGCTGTCAACCTGGCCGCGGCGCTGGTCGGCAAGCCGCGCGCGGGAGTGGGCGCGATCAAGCGTGGCATGTACGCGAGCGTGATCGACGCGCTGCACGGCGACGGGGAGAAGAGCGGCTGATCACTCGAGCCAGGGATCCAGCAGCTCGATCCCCGTGCTCTCGAAGTCGGATGTATCGCGAGTGGCGAGTGTGGCGCCCAGCTTGCGAGCGATCGCGGCGATCTGGCCGTCGGCGACGCCGATCGGGCGACCGGCCCGCTCTCGCGCGCTGACGAGAGTCGCGTAGTGGGTGGCCGCGGCGGCGTCAAACGGCTCGACCCGGCCGCCCAGATCCTCATCGATCAGCGCACGGATGGTCTCGCTCAGCTGCTCGGAGCGCCTGCCGTCGGGGAGGCGAGCGACGCTGTAGAGAAGCTCCGCGTGAGTGATGGCCGTGATCGCCACGCTTGCCACCTCGAGCGAGTCCATCCAGGTGAGCACGCGCTCCTCGGGCTCCGCGCGGATGACCTCGGAGACGACGTTCGTGTCCAGCAGGATCACGCTTGAATGCTCGCCGCGCGGGGCATCTCACGCCGAGTCGGGAGATCGAGCTCCACGCCGCCCACAGCCGCGAACCGTGCGTGAATGCGACTGCCCAACGCGCCCCGCGCAGTCTGTGGTGGCAGCGTTTCCTCGAGTATGGCGCGCACCTCGCCCTCCATCGAACGGCCATGCGCCGCAGCCCTCATGCGCAGCCGCGCCTTTGTCCCCTCGTCGAGCCCGCGGACCGTCAGCGTCGCCACGTCGCGGGGATGCTCGTTGCTGTCATTGACAGCAACGCTAGCACACTGTGGGCTAGAGCGTGGGTTCAGCCGGTCTGTCGCGGGGATGTGACGCGCTGTTCCAGGTGCACCTCGCCCGCGTCCAGCGCGCACCGCTCGCCCTGCGCCCCGCGCACCACCAGGCGGCCCCGATCGTCGATCCCCTCGGCCCTGCCGGCGCCCTCCTGCCAGCTCACCTGGCGGCCGCGCAGCGCATCGCGCGCGCGCCACGCCTCCAGCGTGGCGGCCCGCGGCTCGCCCAGGCGGCGTTCCAGCGCCTCCAGCACGCAGGCCAGCAGCATCTCGACTGCCTCCGGGTGCTCGCCCAGGGTGGCCGCGCTCCGGCGCAGCTCCGCCGGCAGGTCTTTGGGGCGCACCGCCACGTTGAGGCCGACGCCCACCACCGCCCAACCCTGTTGGGGGCGCCCCTCGATCAGGATGCCCCCCACCTTGCCCAGCCGCTCGCCCGGGGGCGCGCCGTCCGGGGGCGCGCCGTCCGGGGGCGCGCCGTCCGGGGGCGCGCCGAGATTGCCCGGAGATTCGCCCCGCCGAGCCCCGGCGCTGGCGCTGGCGCCACCGCGTGCGATCACGATGTCGTTGGGCCACTTGATCCACGCGCGCTCGCCGAGCGCGTCGCACACCCCGACCGCCGCGACCAACGGAAGCAGTCGCGGTGGGTCTCTGAGCACCACCGACATCAGCAGCGCCCGCCCCGGCGGAGCCAGCCAGCGCCTGCCCTGGCGCCCGCGCCCGGCCGACTGCTCCTCGGCGCTCACCAACGTGCCGTGGGGCGCGCCCGCGATCGCCAGCGCCCGCGCGTGGTCGTTCGTCGAGCGGGTGAGCCGCAGGTGCACGCGAGGGTGGCCCAGGGAGGCGGCCAACGCGGTCACTCGGCTCGCAGCCGCAGCTCGCCGTCGCGCTCCAGCCCAAGCGTTTGCGCCGCGGAGCCGCGGTTGACCGCCAGCGCCGCCAGGCGGCGGCTGTCCTCGTAGAGCAGCAGCGCCCCCGCCGGCACCTCCGCGAACGTCCGCGCGTAGCGCGCGCTGTGCGTGGCGCCCGCGCCGTGCACGGCCACGCGCTGACCGAGGCGCAGGCCCAGCTGGCCGAGCTGCGCGTGCGTCGCGTCCAGGGTCAGGTTGCCGAAGCGATCCACGTGTCGCACGTGCGCGCGCAACGCGCCGTCCCGCACGGTGGCGCTCGTCAGACTGAGCGTGTGCAACTCGTCCACCGCCAGCGGCTCCCCCAGCGCGGCCAGCGGTCGTCCCGCGGCGAGCGCCGCGGCCACCGGCGCGAAGATGTCGCGCCCGTGGAAGGTCGCCGACACCGGCTCCAGGCGCTCCTCCGAGCGGCCGATGTCCACCGCCTCCACCACGCCGCCCAGCAGCTCAGCTGCGGCCATCAGCAGGCCGTTGTCGGGGCCCACCAGCCGCTGCTCCTCATCGGCGGTGGCCAGCGCCACCGCCCTCCGCCCGCCCACCTCCTGGGTGCCGACCTCGGGGTCCACGATCGCGAGGTGCACCCCGCGCGGCATGTATGCCAGCGCGCCGCACAGCGCCCACGCGCCCGCGCGCACGTTGTGGCGTGGGATCGCGTGGGTGATGTCGATCACGCGCGCCTGCCCGCAGCGGCGCGCGATCACGCCGTGGCACACCCCCACGAACTCGTCCTCCAGGCCGTAGTCGGAGAGGAACGTGACCCAGGGCGGGGCGCTCACGATCGGGGGGCGGCCGAGCTCACGATCGGGGGGCGGCCGAGCTCACGATCGGGGGGCGGCGCCCGATGATCGAGCCGTCGCGTCCGCGAGCAGCGTCTCCAGCAGGCCGTCGATGTCGTGGCGCGCCGCCTCCAGGTGGGGCTCCAGCCCGTGCTCGCGCAGCGTGCCGCTGGTGACCGGGCCGATCGACACCACGCGCGCGCCCTCCTCCAGCGCGCCGTCGCCGGCCGCCTCCAGGAAGTTGCGCACGGTCGAGGAGGAGGTGAAGGTGATGTAGTCGGCGCCCCACGCCGCGCGCCACACCTCCCCGGGGAGCCTCTCGGGCACCGACTCGTACAGCTCGAGCTCATCCACCTGCGCGCCCCGCTCGCGCAGCGCCCGCGCCAGCACCTCGCGCGCGCCGCGCGCGCGCGCCAGCAGCGCATGCCTCACCGGAACGTCCGCCAGCGCCTCCACGAGCCCCTCGGCGACGTAGCGCTCCGGGACCACGTCCGCCACGATGCCGTGCGCCGCCAGCGCGCGCGCGGTCCCCGGGCCGATCGCCGCCACGCGCGCGCCCGCCAGCGCGCGCGCATCGCGTCCGCCCGCCGCCAGCCGCTCAAAGAGCGCCTCCACGCCGTTGGCGCTGGTCACGCAGATCAGGTCGTACCCGGAGGGGTCCAGCGGCGGGCCCTCCAGCGCGCGGATCCTGATTGCCGGCGCCTGCACCACGCTCGCGCCGAGCTCTCCCAGGCGCTCCGCCAGCGCGCTCGTCTGCGCCCGCGCGCGCGTGACCGCCACCGTGCGTCCCGCCAGCGGGCCCGCCCGCAGCCACGCCAGCTCGTTGCCCAGCCGCGCCACCGCGCCCACCAGCGTGATCGCCGGCGCTCCGATCCCCTCGCGCTCCGCCTCCTGCGCGATCGTCTCCAGCGTGGCGATCACCGCGCGCTGGCCCGGGAGGGTGCCGCGCTCCACCACCGCCGCCGCCTCCGACCCCGGCCGCCCCGCCGCGATCAGCTCCTGTGCAATCCTCGCCAGCCGGCGCACGCCCATGTAGAACACCAGCGTGCCCGGAAAGGCTGCGAGCGCCTCCCAGTCGATCGCGGTGTCCTCCTTCTCCGGATCCTCGTGACCGGTGATCAGCGCCACCGCGCTCGTCAGCCCCCGGTGGGTCACGGGGATGCCCGCGTACGCCGGCGCCGCCACGCCCGCGGTCACGCCCGGCACGACCTCGAAGGGGATGCCCGCCTCGCGTAGCGCCCCCGCCTCCTCGCCGCCCCGCCCGAACACGAACGGATCGCCGCCCTTCAGGCGCACCACCGAGCGCCCCGCCCCCGCGTGCTCCACGAGCAGCCGCTCGGTCTCGGCCTGCGGCGTCGACTCGCCCCCGCCCTCCTTGCCCACGAAGATCAGCTCCGCCGCGGGCCGCGCGCCGTCCAGCACGCCCGGCGGGATCAGGCGGTCGTGCAGGATCACATCCGCCCGCGCGATCAGCTCCCGCGCGCGCACCGTCAGCAGCCCGGGATCCCCCGGCCCCGCGCCCACCAGGTACACGCGGCCGCGCCGCCGCACGCTCACGGGCTCGCGCTCAGGCATGCTCGGGGGAGGCCTCCCGCGCGCGCGCCAGCAGCTCGCCCGCGCCCACCGCCAGCAGGCGCTCCGCGACCCGCCGGCCGAGCGCCTCGGGATCCTCCGCCGCGCCCCGCCACTCATCCGCGACCCATGCGCTCCCGTCGGCCGCGCCCACCCACGCGCGCAGCCACAGCGCGCCCGCGCCCGCGCCCGCCGCGCGCGCGTGTGCGCCCAGCGGCGTGTCGCACGTCGCGTCCAGCTCGCGCGCCAGTGCCCGCTCGGCGCGCAGGCAGGTGAGCGTCGCGGGGTCCCCGATCGCGCGCGCCGCGGCCACGGTGGGCGTGTCGTCGCGCCGCCCCTCGAGCGCGAGCGCCCCCTGCCCCGGCGCCGGCACGAACCGCGCCGGATCGAGCACCGCTCCGATCTCCTGCTCGCGCCCCAGCCGCTGCAGGCCGGCGCGTGCGAGCACGATCGCGTGCAGGGGTGCCCCCCGCCCATCCGCTCCCCCGCCGTCGGCCACCCCGTTCAGCTTGCGCAGGCGCGTGTCGACGTTGCCCCGCATCGCCACCACCTCGATGTCGGCGCGCGCCGCGCGCAGCTGCGCCATACGGCGCACGCTCGAGGTGCCCACCCGCGCGCCCTCCGGGAGCGCCTCGAGCGCGGCCGCGCCACAGAGCACGTCCTCCGCGCCCGCGCGCTCCGGCGAAGCCAGCAGCTCGAGCCCCTCGGCGAGCTCCCCCGGCACGTCCTTGGCCGAATGCACCGCGAGGTCGATCTCGCCCGCCAGCAGCGCCGCCTCCAGGCCGTCGACCCAGCGCGCCTTCTCGCCGCCCCCGCCGCGATCGCCGCCGGTGGAGATCGCGACGACCTCCGCCCCTTCCAGCCGTGCGGCCACCAGACGTGCCTGGGCGAGCGCCAGCGCGCTGCCGCGGGCGCCGATGCGCATCAGCGGCGGCGGCGCTCGCCGAGGGAGCGCACCTGGGCGAGCTCGCCGGTGGGCCGCGCCTCGGCGCCCCGCTCGCCGCCCTGCCGTCCGGTGCCGCCCTGCCGCTCGGCGCCGCTCCGCCGCTCGGCGTCGCCCTGCCGCTCGACGCTGGCCTGGCGCTGGGCGCCGTTGCGTTCGGCCCCCTCCTCGCCCAGGCCGAAGAGCTCGCGCACCAGCTGGAGGGTTGCGTGGCTGCGATCGCCCGCCACGCCGCGCAGGCGGATCGTGGGCTCGTGGAGCAGGCGGCTCATCACCGCGCGCGCGATCGCGTCCACGCGCTCCAGGTCGCGCGGCGAGGCCGATTGCCAGCGGCCCGCGTTCTCGGCGAGCACCTGCTCGACGATCGCCACGCCGTGCTCGCGCAGGGCGCCCACCGTGGGCAGCACCTCGAGCTGGCCCAACCAGCGCGCGAAGCGGCGGATCTCCTCCTCCACGATCGCCTGCGCCTGCGGCAGCTCCTCCGCGCGCGCGCCGAGGTTGCGCGCCACCACCGACTGCAGGTCGTCGATGTCGTACAGCGTCACTCCCTCGATCTGCGCGCACCGCTCGTCGATGTCGCGGGGCACCGCGATGTCGATCAGCAACAGCGCGCGGCCCTCCCGCTCGCGCATCACCAGCTCGAGCTCCTCGTGGCCCACGATCGCGTGGGGCGAGGAGGTCGAGGAGACCACGATGTCCGCCTGCACCAGCTGCTCCGGCAGGCGCTCGAGCCCCACCACCGAGCCGCCGAAGCGCTGTGCCAGGCTGAGCGCGCGGTCGGCGTGACGGTTGGCGATGAACATCGTGGCCACGCCCCGGTCGGCCAGCGCGCTGGCGGTCAGCTCGCTGGTCTCGCCCGCGCCGATCACCACCACGTGGCGACCCTCCAGCGCGCCCAGCACGCCGCGCGCCAGATCGACCGCCACCGACGGCACGCTCACGCGGCTGGCGCCGATCGCGGTTTCCGAGCGCACGCGTTTGCCGGTGGTGAGCGCCGCGCTGAAGAGCCGGTTGGTCAGCGGCCCGCTCGCGCCCGCCTGCAGCGCGTGCTCGTGCGCGCGCCGCACCTGCCCCTGGATCTCCGCCTCGCCCAGCACCATCGACTCGAGGCCCGCGGTCACGCGGAACAGCTGGCGCGCCGCCTCGCAGTTGCGCGGCGAGTAGATCGACTCGGCCAGCTCGGTCGGGCGAATCGTTGCGCGCGTGGCCAGCCGGCCCAGCACCTCCGCCTCCGCCCGCACCGGGCGGTCCGCCACCAGGTACACCTCGGTGCGGTTGCACGTGCTGATCACCACCGCCTCGCGAACCTGGGGGCTGCCCACCAGCTCGCGCGCGAACTCGCCCGCCTGCCTCTCGGTGAACGCCAGCCGCTCGCGCAGCGCCACCGGCGCGGTCTTGTGCGAAACCCCCAGCGCCAGCAGCTCGCTCATGCCGGCGTGCGCTCCGGGCGCCCCACATCGAGCGCCCCGCTCTCATCGCCAGCGGCGCCGCCGGGCGCGAGCGCGCCCTCCTCGCCGCTCGATGGTGCGGCGCCGCCGGGTGCAAGCGCGCCCTCCTCGCCGCGCGAGCTGTCCTCGCGCGCCGGCCCCTCCGGGGGGCGCTCCCGCTCGCCGCGCCGCAGCAGCTCGCCCAGGGTGCGTTCCATGCGGGTGAGCCGCACCGCCATGATCGCCACGTAGATCAGCACCAGCGCGAACACCACGATGTACGCGGCCGCCACGTAGGGGCCTGCCTGGTGCAGCGGCAGCGCCGGCATCAGGCCTGGCCCTCCAACACGCGCGCGCGCAACCGGCGCAGCTGCGAGCGCGCGTGCTTGGCGGTCAGCTCGTACCTGCACAGCGTCAGGTACAACAGCGCGAACGCGCCCAGCGAGACCAGGAAGGTGAGCGCCATCGGGCCCGGCAGGTTGGAGGTGTCGCCCAGCACGCGCGGATGCAGGTACGCGGTCGAGAGGCGCACCGCGATGAAGTTCATCGGCACGAACGCGCCCGCCGCGATCGCGAACACCGACGCGTAGCGCGCCTGGCGCTCAGGGTCCTCGATCGCGAAGCGCAGCGGCTGATAGGTGGCGTACAGCAGGAACACGATCAAAAACGACACCAGCGTGGGCTCGCTCCACACCCACCAGTGCCCCCACGAGCCCTTCGCCCAGATCGAGCCGGTGATCAGCGTGCCCACCGCGAAGATGAGGCTCATGTGGATCGCCACGTACGAGCGCGCGTCCCAGCGGGGATCGTGCGTGCGCAGGTGCTGGATCGCCAGCACACCGCCCGCCACGAACCCGCACAGCGCCACGATCGCCAGCGGCACGTGCACGTAGAAGATCTTCTGCAAGAAGCCCTGATCGGCTTCCAGCGGGGCGTAGAAGAACACGAGGCTCAGTGCCGCTCCGAGCGCGAGCACCGTGCTGATTGAGAGGGCTCGCAGGCCCCGACCGTACACGGCCTAATCCTCCAGTAGGAAATCGAACAGTGCGTAGGCGATCAACGCGAACACAAAATCATAGAGCGCCAGCGTGGCCCACCAGCGCGCTCCCACCGCGCCCGCGTGGCCCAGCTGCAACAGCGGCGCGCTCGCGCGGGCCGCGCCGATCACCACCGGCACCAGCAGCGGCAGCGCCATCAGCGGCCCCAGCAGGTCGCGCGCGCGCGTGCGCACCGCCAGCGCCGCCACCAGCGTGCCGATCAGCGCCACGCCGAGGTCCGCCAGCGCCAGCACGCCCAGCAGCGCGGGCATCGCCTGCCACAACGAGCTGCCCAGCAACAGCAGCGCGAACGCCGGCACCGCCACCAGCTCCAGCGCCACCAGGTAGATCGCCAGCGCCCCCGCCTTGGCCACCAGCAGCGCGGTGCCGTCCACGGGCGCCAGAAGGAAGCCGTCGAACCCGCCCTGCTCCGCGTCGGCCACGAACAGGCGGTTGATCCCCAGCATCGCCGCCAGCAGCAGCGTCACCCACAGGATGCCCGCCGCCAGCTGGCCCGTCACGCTGCCGCGGTTCAGCGCGAAGTGGAACACCACGAAGGTGCTCACCGCGAAGAGCGACATGCCCGGCACCGACTCCAGCGTGCGCACCTCCACCAAGAGCTCCTTGCGCAGCAGCGCTCCCACCGCGGCCGCCATGCCCGTGCGCGCCCGCGCGCCCGCGCCCGCGTCCTGCTCCCGGCGCTCGGTCCCCACGCGCGCCGCGCCCGTCGCAGCAGCAGCCGCCGCCGCCGGGCCCTCGGCCCGTGCCCCCTCCCGGGGGGTGCCCGCGGGGTCGCCCGCCGGCGCCTCGCGCGTGCGCGTGGGGGCGCTCATCTGTATAGCGCCCCCACCGTGGAGGCGTCGAGCTCGGCGCCGGGCGCGAGCAGCTCGCCGCGGCCCTCGCGCAGGCCCAGCACCAGGTCGGCCTCCGCCAGGCTGCGCGCGGGGTCGTGGCTGGTGAGCACGCGCGTGCGCGGGCGCGCGGGGTCGCTCGAGGCGTGCAGCAGCGGCTGCACCCGCTCGATCGCCGCGGGGTCGAGGTTGGCGAGCGGCTCGTCCAGCAGCAACAGCTCCGGCTCGTGCAGCACCGCGCGCGCGATCGCCGCGCGCTGCACCATGCCCCGCGACAGCGCGCGCAGCGGCTCATCGGCGCGCGCGACCAGCCCCACCGCCTCCAGCATGCGCTCCACCCGCTCGCGCGCCACGCCGTGCAACCGCGCGTGGAAGCGCAGGTTCTCGCGCGCGCTCAGCTCCCGGTAGAGCAGCGGCTCGTGGCCCAGCATGCCCACGCGACCGCGCACCGCCCACGCTTCGGCGGGCAGTGCCCTGCCGAGCACGCGCACCTCGCCGCGGTGGGGGCGCAACAGGCTGGCCAGCACGCGCAGCAGCGTGGTCTTGCCCGCGCCGTTGGCGCCCAGCACCAGCAGCGTGCCGCCCGTGGGCAGCGCCACCGACAGCTCGCGCAGCACCTCGCGCTCGCCGAAGCGGCGCACGAGGCGGTCGATCTCGAGCGCGCGCACCGCTCAGGCGCTCTGGAGCGCCCGCTCGCTGCGGCGCCGCGCCTCGGCGATCAGTTCGTGCACCGTCGCCTCGTCGCCCGCCCTCAGGAGCGCCACCGGGTCCGGCTCGCCGTTGACGATCCCCTCGAAGAACTCCTTGCGCTCCCGATAGGTGGGCAGCGTGGCCTTGGCCCAGCCGCGCGCGTCGTTGAGGATCACCGCCAGCCGCGCGTAGGGCTCGCCGAAGAGCGCCGCAATCTCGCGCTTCATGCGCTTGGCCAGCGCCGGCGAGGCGCCCGCGGTGGAGATCGCGATCGCCAGCGCCCCGTTGCGCACGATCGCCGGCAGGATGAAGTTGCACAGCGGCGGCACGTCCACCACGTTGACCAGCATCGCGCGCCGCTCCGCGTCGTCGAACACCCCGATGTTGACCTCGCTGCTGTCGGTGGCCGCGATCGCCATGAACGCGCCCTCCAGGTCGCTCGCGCCGCGGTACTCGCGCCGCTCCCACGCGATCGAGCCCTCGCGCGCCAGCTCCTCGAGCTCCCCCACCACATCGGGGGCGATCACCGTGACCGCGCCGTCGCACGCCAACAGGCCCTCGACCTTCTCGAGCCCCACCTCGCCGCCGCCCACCACCACGCAGCGGCGGCCCGAGAGGCGCAGGCACGCGATGTAGAAGGGCGTCTCGAGCATGTCCCGCACGCAGCTCTGATCGCAGATCCCCCTGCGCAGCTGGCACACGCACTCCTTGCCGGCGTAGGCCTGGGCGGGCACGGCTACTCCTCGGCGGCGGTCAGGGCGGGCACGGCTACTTCCCGGCGTGGGTCTGGGCGGGCATGGCTAAAGAGTACGACTCCCTCAGCGGCGAAGAAGCACGGAGATCGCTCCGCCGGACGCCTCGCCGTCCCGCCGAGGAGGCCTCGCCGTCCCGCCGAGGACGAATCCGGCGCGCGGCGTCGAACACGCTTGTCGGAGGCGGCGTTGGGGGATTCAAAAAGAGGATTCCTTCCGCGCGGAACGAATCCTCAAAACGAAAAACGGAACGGATGGCGCTCGACCCTGCACCGCTGGAGCGGGCGCCCACGCATTTTGCGTGAATCCGGGGCGGCCTCGAACACACCTGTCTGAGGCGCCGTGGGGGGATTCAAAAAGAGGATTCGTT
>WQXW01000027.1 GCA_009781575.1 Solirubrobacterales bacterium | reverse complement strand
CTGGGCCGAGGCGCTGCTCAGCACCGAGGTGGTGTGCCGGGGCCCGGTCAGGGTGCTGCGCAGGGTGGGCGCGAGCGCGTCGAAGCCCGCCTCCGGCAGCCCGAGCGCCTCACGCGCCCCCATTGTGAGGCTCTGCCCTCCGATCGATGCTGCCGGGCCACGGTCGAGGTGATCGGCGCGGTGCGTGGGCGACGGGAGAATGAAACGCGCGGCGTCTGTCTCCTCGAGGAAGCCCACGAAGAACACGCGATGCCTGACCTGGGGCAAGCCGAACTCGTGGGCGCTGAGACGGAAGCGCACGACCCGGTAGTGGCGCGAGAGCGGCCCGAGGAACGCCTTCTTCAGATACGGCGCGAACTTCTGCCCGGCCAGCGCTGGAACGTTCTCGGCGACGAACGCGCGAGGCCTCACTTCGCGCACGGCGCGGACGAACTCGGGCAGCATGTTGCGCTCGTCGGTGTGTCCGCGCTGGCGGCCCGCGGTGGAGAACGGCTGACAGGGCGGCCCGCCGTGCAGGACCTCGATTCGCCCGCGGTATTCGCGCCAATCCACGGCCCGCACGTCGCCGTCCGGACCGGACCTGATCGTCCACGTCGGCCTGTTCTGGAGAAGCGTCATCCCGGCCGCCTCCAGCGTGTCGCATGAGGCGACGTGATCGAAGCCCGCGCGCTCGAAGCCGAGATCGAGGCCCCCGCCTCCCGAGAACAGCGAGAGCGCACCCAGATCGTTGGGCGCCACCGCCGGCATCAGCTCGGCCGGGTCCAGCGCGGGCACGTTCAGCGGGTGCAGCGGCGCCTGGGTGCCCTCGAGCGCGCGGAGCTTTGCCTCCCGGGAGCGCTTTGAGCGGGCACGGAAGAACTCGCGCTTCTCCTCGCTGATGGCCCAGCCCCGATACCAGGGGGCGGCGGTGCCGCCCTGGTGGTCGAAGACCGTCCTGTCGACCGCGTCGCTCATCACCGCAGTCCACCCTACGGATCACCGCGGATGGCTCAGTGGGGGCCCTGGGTGCCCGTGCCCCTCTCCTTCAGCGCGTCCAGGACCAGTTCGCGCAGGCGGGCTGCATGGTCGTCGGTGATCCGCTCCCAGCCGTCGAAGTGAGCGGGGTTGATGTGCGGGTTGTTCAGCGTCGAGCCCCGCCGGATCACGTACTCGCAGCGCTCACGCAGGAGCCCGAGCATCGCCGCACGCGAGTAACGGCCCCCGTCCAGGTCGGCGGCGGCGGCGTACTGCTCTCCGCTGTACTGATTCTTCATCAGCCGCCGCGCGTCGTCGCGGCCGAACTCTTCGCCTGGGCCGAGGATGGCACCAAGCGTGGCATCGGTGATCAGGTTGGGCACGTATTCGGCCAGCGCGATGTCCGGTGCCATGTAATCTGCCATGCGGTCGAACCACGGGCTCATTGCAAGCGGCGATCCGTACATGCAGTACTGCAGGACCTGATCGCCGCGGCGGTCGCGCCCATACACACCGAACAGCCAATGCAGGTCGCGCCACTTCTCCAGATGGTGGAGTCCGAAGTCGCGAACGGTCGAGATGCTGGGGCGACCGCCCGTGACGGACTTCAGCTCGAACAGGACCTGCCGACCACGGAGCTCCGCGGGCACTCTGGGGCCGTGGAGCTCGAGGATCGCGTCGACATCCGCGCGACCATAGTGCTCGGGCCGAACGAGGTTGAACAGCGTGCGCATCTCGCGCTCGCGAGCGTCGTCCTGGGCTGCCACGCTCTGAAGTTTCCACTTGGCCGGCGCGAGCCCTGCCTCGACAAATGGACAGCGGCGGCGTCTCCGAGGATGCTCTGACGGACCTCAAGAGGAGTCGCTGCAGCTCCTCGCGGCTGAGGTTGGCCGTCCGGAGGATGTCTCGCCCTGGCTTGCCACACTCGGCAGCTCGGGCACGAGCACGCTGTAGCCGCCCTCCGGCTCGAGCACCATCACGACGTCGAACTCGCGCGCAGCGCTCATGGAGTGAGCATACGCCAGGCAGCCGACCGCGAAGCGCGAGCGATCGGGGGCGCTGATTGGGCAGCAATGGGGGCAGCGGCGTTTTCAAGGGTGCTCGCTCCCGACCCTCCGGGCGGCTCAGGACACTGAAAAACCCCGCCTGACCGGGGCTTTTGTCGAGAGCGGATGAAGGGACTCGAACCCTCGACCTTCTGCATGGCAAGCAGACGCTCTAGCCAACTGAGCTACATCCGCGGGTCCGCACAACTATAGAGCCGGCGCGGCGCCGATCGCCTGCCCATCGCGGCACACCAGCACACCACCGGCTAGCGCACGCACGCCACATATCGCCCGCCGTCGCCGCGCACGACCAGGCCCGCCAGCTCGAGCTCGGCGAGCGCCACGATCGTGGAGGCGGCGTCGCGCCCCTGCGCGTCGCGCCCGTGCGCGGCCCGTCCCTGCGCGGTGGTGAGCTTGGCGATCGTGTCCTCGCCGGCCGCCACGCGATCCAGCACCGCGCGCAGGCGGGGCGTGAGCGCGGGGGCGGGTGGTGTGAGCGGCTCGCCGGGCGCTCCGGTGGGCGCGCCGCCCAGCAGCTCCAGCACATCCCGCGCGTCCCGAACGAGGTGCGCGCCGCGCATCAGCAGCGCGTGGGTGCCGCGCGAGCACGGCGAGGTGACCCTCCCCGGCACCGCCGCCACGGGCCGGCCGAGCTCGGAGGCGAGGCGGGCGGCCATCAGCTCTCTGGGCGACTCGCCCGCCTCCACCACAACCACAAGCGAGGCCAGCGCGGCGGTCAGCCGCGCGCGGGCGACCTCGCACCAGGTGCGCGCGTGCACGCCGGCGGGCAGCTCCGACAGCGCACACCCGCGCGCGCGCACGGCCTCATACAGGGCGCGCGCGGCGGCCGGCTGGCAGCGGTCGAGCCCGCCGCCCATCACCACCACCGTGCCCCTGCCGATCTGCGCGGCACCCGCGTGGGCGGCCAGCGCGATGCCCTCCCCGAGGGGCGCCGTCACAGTGATGCCCGCGCCGGCCAGCCCGCGCGCCAGCCCGCGCGCGACCTCCCGGCCGTAGTCGCTGGCCCGGCGGGTGCCCACGATCGCGACCACCGGCGCGGCGAGCATCTCGCGCATCCGGTCGATGCCGTGCACGTGCAACAGCGCCGGCGGGGCCTCCAGCTCGCGCAGGCGCGCGGGGAAATCGGCGTGGTGGCCGCACACGGTGTCGCTGCCGAGCGCTCGCTCCAGCAGGCCGGGTTGAAAGCGGCGGTGCGCATCCCGCAGCTCGTCGATGCGCTTGCCCGCCAGCGCCTCCAGCAGGCGCTCGTCGTCGAGGCCCAGGCTTGCCAGCAGCGCATCGGGGTCGCGACCGCGCAGCTCCAGCCGCGGGCTCAGCGTCGCCAGCAGCCAGCTGCGCCGCAGGCAGGCGCGGCAGGCGCGCCCCCCGCTTCCACGCGCCGCTCCCTCGCCCGCCACGCCGGCCACGCCCCCGCGCGCCGGCGCCGGCGCCGGCACCGGCGAGGGGCCCCGCACCGGCGAGGGCCCCGGCAGCGGCGAGGGCCCCGGCGCCGGCTCTGGCGCTGGCTCCGACGCGTGCTTCCAGCCGCGCTCAGCCAACGGAGGCCAGCGGTCGCTGGGCGCGGCGCTCCTGGGGGCGCAGCGCCAGCGCCTCCGCCAGGTGGTGCGCGCCGACGCGCTCGGAGCCGTGCAGGTCGGCCAGCGTGCGCGCCACGCGCAGCACGCGGTGCGCGCCGCGCGTGGAGAGCGTGCCACTGCGGTGCGCGGCGTCCAGCATCGCCTCGCCACGGCGGTCGAGCGCGACGTGGCGGCGGAGCATCGCGGCGTCCATCTGGGCGTTGACCCGGACGCGCTCGCCCCGCAGCCGCGCGGCCTGGCGCTGGCGCGCGTCCAGCACGCGCCGGCGCGCCACGGGGGAGCTCATGAGGGGCTCCGCGCGCAGCTGCCCCGCGCGCCCGCTCTCCAGGTGCACCAGCAGGTCGATGCGATCCAGCAGGGGACCGCTCAGCTTGCGCCGGTGCCGCGCGAGGTCGGATTCGGAGCAGGTGCACCGCTCCTCATCGCCGGCGTACCCGCACGGACAGGGGTTGCTGGCGGCCAGCAGCATGATGCGTGCGGGGTACACGGTGGAGCGCTCCGCTCGCACGATCGCCACGCGGCCGTCCTCCAGCGGCTGGCGCAGCGCCTCCAGCGCGGGGCGCGCGAACTCGGAGAGCTCGTCGAGGAACAGCACGCCACGGTGAGCCAGCACCACCTCGCCAACCGAGTTGCGCCGCGCGCCTCCCACCAGCCCGGCGGTGCTGATCGAGTGGTGGGGCGCGCGAAAGGGCCGACGCCGCACCAGCTGCCCATCGTGCAGCGTGCCCACGATGCTGTGGATGCGTGTCACCTCGATCGCCTCCTCACGGCTCATCGGCGGCAGGATCGACGGCGCGCGCTGCGCGAGCATCGTCTTGCCGGTGCCCGGCGGGCCGCTCAGCAGCGTGTTGTGCGCGCCGGCCGCCGCCACGATCAGCGCCCACGCGGCAGCGTGCTGGCCGCGCACATCGCTCAGATCGAGCCCGGTGCCGCCGTAACCGTTGTCCGCCCTGTCCGCCCTGTCCGCGCCGCCCGCGTCGTCCGCGTTGTCCGCGCCGCGCCCCACCCGCGCCAGGGGTGGCGGCAGCCCGTCGGCCGGACCGCCCTGCAGCACCCGCACCGCCGCGGCCAGGTGCCCCACCGGATGCACGCTCAGCCCCTCGACCAGCAGCGCCTCGCGCGCCCGCGCGGGCGCGAGCGCCAACGCCGCCAGGCCGCTCTCGCGGGTGGCCTGCGCGACCGCGAGCGTGCCGTGACAGGCACGGACCTCCCCGTCGAGCGCGAGCTCTCCGAAGAGCGCCACACTTCCAAGCCGCTCCGGCGCGAGCTGGCCGGAGGCGGCGAGGATCGCGCCGGCCAACGCCAGGTCGAGCCCGGGGCCGGCCTTGGGCACGTCGCCGGGCGCGAGATTGGCAGTGATGCGGCGCGCGGGGAACTCGAACCCGGAATTCTGGATCGCCGCGCGCACGCGCTCGCGCGCCTCGCGCACCGCCGCGTCGGCCAGCCCCACGATTGCAAACGACGGCAGGCCGCGCCGGATGTCCACCTCCACGGTGACGTGGAGCGTGGTGAGCCCATCGATCGTGAACGTGTGCGCGCGCGCCAGCACCGGCGGCCTCCGTGTTGGGGGGTGTGGACGGGTGTGTGAGACGGGTGTGTGGGAAGGGTGCGTGGGAAGGGCGTGTGGAAGGAGCGCCGCGCACGGTACGGCGCCCTTGAGACGGGAGGCTCGATCGAGAGCAGCGGTGTGGGTTGCGCCGGCGCGCGGCCTCGATCACACTTGTCTGAGGCGCCGTTGGGGGATTCAAAAAGAGGATTCGTTCCGCGCGGAACCAATCCTCAAAACAAAATACGCAACGGACGCTGCTCGCGACCGGCACCGCTGGGGCGGGCGCCCGCCCGGAGCTCGAGCGCTATCGGTCCGGCCGCACGGGGGGCCCCGGACGAGCGGTCACTCCGCGCTCCTTGTGGCGGGCTGGGCCCGGCCGGGCGCGGGCGCGGGCGCAGGCGCAGGCGGGGGCGCAGGCGGGGACGCGCTGCGCGCGCGCAGCCGCCGCAGGGGCGCCGGCGCCCACCAGTTCCACTCGCCCAGCAGCTCCATCAGCGACGGCACGAGCAGCGCGCGGATCACCGTGGCGTCTATCAGCACCGCGAGCGCGGTCCCGAGGCCGAGCTCCTTGATGAAGATCAGCTTCGAGGTGGTGAACGCGCCGATCGCGACCGCGAAGAGGAGCGCCGCGGCGGTCACGATCCGGCCGGTGCGCTCCAGGCCGAGCGCCACCGCCTCGCTGTTGGCGAGGCCGCCGTCGCGCGCCTCCTTGATGCGCGACAGCAGGAACACGCCGTAGTCGGTGGCCAGGCCGAATCCGATCACGAATAGGAGGATCGGCTGGGTGGCATCGAGCGCGCCGTTGCTCCGGTAGGAGAGCAGCCCCTGCAGGTTGCCGTGCTGGAAGATCAGCACGAGGATTCCGAACACCGCGCTCAGGCCCAGCGCATTCATCAGCACCGCCTTGACCGGCAGCACCACCGAGCCGGTCATCAAAAACAGGATGATCAGCGTCGAGGCGATCACGATCGCCAGCACCAGCGGCAGATGCGCGCCGAGCGAGTGCTCGAGATCGATGAACGCCGCCGTCTGTCCCGACACGCCGAAGTGGAACGGAGCCGGCAGCGCGCGCACCGCGTGCACGAGTTGCTTGGTCGCCGCGCTGTAGGTCGGCGCGGAGGGGGCCACGTCGAGCAGCGACAGCTCCGGGCCCGAGCCCGGGCCCCGGCCCGCCGGCTGCGCGGGCGCGACCGCGGCGACGTCCGGCAGCGCGCGGATCCGGTTGGCGAACGCGTGCAGGCGGGGCGAGCCGGCGGGGGCGGCGACCACGACCTCCAGCGGCGAGGTGCGGCCCGGCGCGAACTGGGTGCGCAGCGCGTCGTCGACCTGACGCGCGCTCGCGCTCGCGGGCAGCACGCTCGCGTTGACCGGCAGGAACCTGATCGACGCGAATGGGATCCCCAGCGCGATCAGCGTGGCCGCGGTGATCGTCGCGATCGTGCCCGGGCGGCGCATCACCAGGCGCGACAGCCGATACCAGAAGCCCGACTGCGCCGGCCGCGTGTCGCGGTCGGCGGCGCGCTGGAGCCAGCGCGGGGCGAGCGCGTTGACGCGCGGGCCGAGCACCGCCAGCAGCGCTGGCAGCACCGACAGCGCCAGCGCCACCGCGATCAGCGGCACGAGCGCGCCGGCGATCCCCATCGAGTACAAGAACCGCTGCGGGAAGATCGTCAGCGAGGCGATCGCCGCCGCCACGGTGAGCGAGCTGAACAGGATCGTGCGGCCCGAGGTCTCGAGCGTGCGGCGCAGCGCGTGCGCGCCAAAGCCCCGCGCGGCCGACTCCTCGCGGTAGCGCGACACCATGAAGAGGCTGTAGTCGATCGCCAGCCCGAGCGAGAGGCCGGTGACGAGGTTGAGCGCGAACACCGACAGGTCGGCGAACTGCGACACGATCCGCAGCGCGAAGAAGGTGGTCACGATCGCCAGTCCCCCGAGCAGCGGCGGCAGCAGCGCGGCAACCAGCGAGCGGAAGAACAGCAGTGACAGCAGAAAGATCAACGGGAACGCGAGCAGCTCCGCGCGCGCGAGGTCGTTGCTGACCTGGCTGTTGGCCTGCGCGTTGGCGATCGCGAGACCGCCGAGCTTCACGTCGCGCTGGCCGGCGAAGCGGCTCTCCAGGTGCGAGGCGTCTTCCTGGAGGCGCGAGTCGGACTTCGGCCGGAAGTAGGCCACCACGTAGGTCGAGCGCCCGTCCCGGGAGACCATCGCAGGGTCGTGGCTTTCGTAGAAGCCCAACACGCCGGCGACGTCACGGCTCGCGCGGAGCTGCCCCTCGACCTCCCCGACGCGGCGGCGCGCGCCGGCGCTCTGCAGGTCGCCGACGCGCACGAGCGCAATGATCCCCGGGTCGATCTGGCGCCCGGCGGCGGCCTGGTAGCGATGCATCGCCTGCACCGACTGCGTGGCGGGGTCTTCCGCCCCGTAGGGGCTCAGCCGTTTGGCGAGGCCGACCCCGAACGCGCCGGCGATCGCCACGAAGATCACCGCACCGAACAGCACGCGGCGGCGGTTGGAATACACGAATGTGGCGAGTTTGCCCAACATGACTCACGCCTCCTTTGGTGCCTGGGTGGAGCTGGGTGCAGCGCTTCGACGTGTGTTGGGGAGGATGTGGCCGGGCGGGGTGAGCTGTCGTCACCCCGCCCGAGCTCACCCCGACCTCCAACCGGGTGAGAGGCGGGCGCGGTCAGAGCCGATCGGAGCCGCTCACAGCAGGCCCAGCTCGCGCCCGCGCGCGACGGCGGCGGGCCGGCTCGAGGCGCCGAGCTTGCGGTAGATGGCCTTGGTGTGGGTCTTGATCGTGTCGCGCGAGATGCCGAGCTCGTCTCCGATCTCCCGCGCCGAGAGGCCGGAGGGCAGCAGGCTCAGCACCGCCTGCTCGCGCTCGGTCAGCTCGTCGGTCACGACCGCGCGCGCGCCCGATCCGTGGACCACGAGTCGCAGCAGTCCCTCGGCGTGCGCCACCAGTCGCGGCACGAGCGTGCCGGGTTCGGGGGCGCTGGAGAGCAGGGCACGCGCCTCCAGCACCAGCTCGCGCGCGGCGCGCCGATCGCCCTGGGCCAGGCACAGCTCGCCGAGCGTCACCATCGCGTGGGCGGCTTCCAGCACGCCACTGCCGCGCCGGCCGAGCGAGACCGCGCGCTCCATCTCCGCTCTGGCCTCGAGCGGGCGCCGGTCGTGTGCATACAGACGCCCGCGCGCGAGGTGCGCGAAGCTGCACACCCAGTACTCCTGCAGGCCATTTGTGTGCACGAGGTCGAATGCGGCATCGACGTTGGCGGCGCACGCGCGCCAGTCGGCGCGATCGGCCGCGATCAGGGCGAGCTGCCCCAGCGCGAACATCGAGTTCATGGCAATCTCCTGGCCGCGGCCGAGCTCCATCGCCAGCTCCAGGCGCGCCGCAGCCTCGTCGTTGGCATCGAGCCATCGTGCGGCATTGCCGAGCAGGCCCGCGGCGAGCGAGTGCCAGAACGAGCTCCCGTCCAGCGGCTCCAGCCGTTGCGCCAGCAGCTGCGCCTGGCGCACATCGCCCAGCATCCCCCACGCCAGCGCGCGAAACATGGTCACCTGCTCCTGGAGTGAGTCGTCCTCGCGCGGGTTGTATCTGGGCGCCACCTCGGCGAGGTCCAGCCAGGGGAGGATCTCACCCGGCTCGCCCACCGCGACCGCGGTCCGCGCCATCGCCAGACACATCCTCGCGTCGCTCGAGATGTGCTCGTGGGGGAGACCGGCGAGCCACAGCGACACCGCGCCGCGCTCGCCCGCATTGACAAACGCAAGCCAGTGAGCGGCGATCAGATCTGAGACGGCGTCGAGCTCTCCGGCGGCGGTGAGGTGCGCGATCGCCTCCGACACCAGCCCGGCGTCGAGAAACCAGTGGGCCGCTCGACGGTGGAGCTCAGGCGCTGCGCCGGGCCGGCGGCGCTCGAGCTCGTGGCGGAGCAGCTCGCCGAACAGGTGGTGGTATCGGTACCACTCGCGCCGCGGATCGAGCGGGATCAGGAAGTAGTTGGAGCGCTCGATGCGGTCGAGCATCACCCTCGCGTCCCGCCGGCCGCTGACCGCGTCGCACAGCGGGGCGCAGAACCGGTCGAGCACGGAGGTTGCCAGGAGGAAGGCCAGCTCCGAGTCGGACTGCTCGCCCAGCACCTCCGCGCCGAGGTAGTCGACGACCCGCCGATCGCTGCCGGTGAACGATTCGATGAAACTGTTCACCTCCGCGCGCCCGCGCATCGACAGCACGGCGAGATACAGGCCCGCCGCCCAGCCCTCGGTGCGCTCATGTAGAGATGTGACCATCTCGGCGCTCAACTCGAGGCCGTGGACGTCGTTGAGCAGCGACTCGGCTTCCGCTCCTGAGAAGCGCAGCTGCGGCGCATCGATCTCGCTGAGCTGCGCGCGTGCGCGCAGGGTGGCCACGCCCAGAGGCGGCTCCGTGCGCGAGGTGATCACGATGTGCAGCGTGGGGGGGAGGTGCTCCAGCATCGAGGCCATGCCCGCGTGGATGCGCGTGTCGCCGATCAGGTGATAGTCGTCGAGCACCAGCGCCGCGGGCTCCGCGACGTCGAGGAGCTCGTTGATCAGCGTCGGGAGCGTGTCGTCGATGAGGTTGGTGCCGGGCGCGCGCAGCATCGCGAGCGAGGCCGGGCCGATCCCGGGGAGCACCGCGCGCAGCGCCTCGATCATGTAGATCCAGAACCTCGCGGGATCGTTGTCGCCGGCGTCCAGCGAGAGCCACGCGACCGGCAGCTCTGCCTGTGCACAGGCGCGCCACTGGGCGGCGAGCATCGTCTTGCCGCTGCCGGCGGGCCCGTAGATGAGCGTGAGCGGGCGCGACGCGCCGGCTGAAAGTGTGTCGATCAGGCCCTCGCGCAGCACGAGCGGGGGCGGGGCGGGGGCGTCGAGCTTCGTCCTGAGGAGCGGAGCGACGACGACCGGATCGACTCGATGGGCCGCCACACCTCGAGTATGCCTGGACCGCCCCCGCCCGGGCGTTGGGGGCCGCGCATCCGGGGTGAGCGGGATTGGGGTGAGGACAGCTCACCCCGGCGCGGGCCACGCTCTGCCCATGTCCATTCAACCGAAGGAGCAGCGCAATGAGCACCTCCAACATCGATTCCGCGCTGGAGCGCAACCGGGCCTTCGCGGCGTCCGGCGGGCCGGAGGGCGCGGTCGTGTTTCCCAAGCTGCGCCTGTTCGTGATCACCTGCGTCGATCCGCGCGTGGACCCCGCGCACTTCCTCGGGCTCGCGCTCGGTGATGCGATCGTGCTGCGAAACATCGGCGGGCGGGTCACCCGCGAGGTGATCGACAACGTGGCGTTCATCGGCCAGCTCGCGGAGAGCATGCTCCCCGACGGGCCGCTGTTCGAGGTCGCGGTGATCCACCACACGCAGTGCGCAACCGCTGCGCTCGCCGACGACACGTTCCGTGGCCGGTACGCCGCACGGATCGGCGCCGAAGAGGCCACCCTGCGCGACCAGGCGGTGATCGATCCCACCGAGACGGTCGCGCGCGACGCGGAGCGCCTGCGCGCGGCGAGCGCGATCTCGCCACGCGTGGCCGTCTCGGCACACGTCTACGACGTGGTGAGCGGCCTCGTGCAGACCATCGTCCCGGCCCACGACAGCGGGGAGCGCCCCGCTGCCGCCGGCCTCGGAGGCGCGGGCCCTACACTCGCGCTGTGAGTGCACACGCGCTGGCCGGCCACATGGAGCGCCCGGTTGGACGGGGACGCGTGCCCTTGCACGCCCACACCGGCGCTGCCGGCGGCGCGGCGTGTGGCGATCTGGTGAGGATCTCGCTGGCGATCGACCCCGCGAGCGCCGAGGGCCGCGTGGCGGAGGCGGGCTTCGACGCGCGCGGCTGCGGCGCGGCGGTGGCGGCCGGCTCGGCGGCGGTGGCGCTCGTGCGGGGCGCGCCGCTGCTGCGCGCCGCGCGCGTGGGCGCGGATCAGATCGCCGCGGAGCTGGGTGGCCTGAGCGCGGCCAAGCTCCACGCGGCGGAGCTTGCCGCCGACGCGCTCCACCGCGCGCTGGGCGGCGCCGCCCGCGCTCGCGCCGCGCTCGCGCCCCACCCCGCGCGCGCGCTGGTGGCGATGAGCGGTGGCGTCGACAGCGCGGTGGCCGCGCTGCTGACCGCGCGGGGCGGGCAGGAGGCGGGCGGGCAGGAGGCGGCCGCACCGGAGTCCGCGGCACAGGAGGGGGCGGCACAGGAGGTGGTGGCGGTGACGCTCGAGCTGTGGTCGGATCCGCACAACGACGGCGAGCGCAGCTGCT
>WQXW01000026.1 GCA_009781575.1 Solirubrobacterales bacterium | reverse complement strand
TGGGAGGTGAACGGCGAGCCGTCGTGGAAGTGCACGTTGGGGCGCAGGTGGAAGGTGTAGGTCAGTCGATCCGGCGACTCACTCCAACTCGTCGCCAGCGCGGGGATGATCCGGTCGGAGTTGGGCGCGTATGTGACCAGGCCTTCGTAGGCGGAGAGGATCACCGAGTTGCCCTCGATGTCGTAGAAGATGTCGGGGTCCGGCACCGACATGTCGGCCAGGTAGGGGATCGTCAGCACGTGACTGCCCGACGATGAGCCGGTCGCGGAGGTCGCGGTGGTGGTGGCGCCGCAGCTCGACAGCGCGGCGGCCGCGGGAATCAGCGCCCCGAGCAGGGCCGCGCCCAGCGGGGCGCGGCGAACGGCGCGCGGGATGCGGCGCCCGGCGAGCAGGGCAGGGCGCAGGGCGAGCGGGGCGCGGCGAGGTGTCATCGGGTTCTCTCCTGGTCGAGATGGCGGTTGGCACGGTCGCCGAGCAGGTTCGCCACGAGAGCGAGCAGCGCAGCGGCGGCGGCGGGGGCGATTGGCACCCACCAGTAGGCGAGCAGGTACTCCATTCCCTGGGCGCTCATCGCGCCCAGCTCGGGCGACGGCGGTGGCGCGCCGAGCCCGATGAACGACAGCGCCGCGAGGGCGAGGATCAGGTTTCCCACGTCCAGGGACATGGTCACCACCACCGGGGCGAGCGCGCCGGGGAGCAGGTGGCGCAGCACGAGGCGCGCGCGACCCACTCCGGCCAGGCGCGCGGCGTCGGCGTGGGGGCGGGCCGCGTGGGCGCGAACCTCACCGCGCACGATGCGCGCATACCACGGCCACCACACCACGCTGAGTGCCAGCAGTGTGTGAAAGAGGCTCGGGCCCACCGACGCCACCACCGCGATCGCGATCACCGGGGCGGGGAGCGCGAGGAAGAGATCGGTGACGCGCATCAGCACCATGTCGAGCCATCCCCCGAACGCCCCCGCGAGCGCTCCCACCACGGCGCCGAAGGTGGCGCCCACCGCGATCACCCCGAGCGCGCTGAGCCACGACTCGCGCATGCCGAAGAGCACGCGCGAGAACACGTCTCTGCCCACGTCGTCGGTGCCGAACGGATACGACCACGACGGTGTGTGAAACGGGCCGGCCGCCGTGACCGCGGTGGCGCTGTGGGTGGCGAGCAGCGGCAGCGCCAGCACTATCAGTGTGACGAGCCCCACCGGCGCGAGCGCGCCTCGCAGCGAGCCGCCCGCGGTGAGCGCGACGACCGGGCGCCGGCGGCCAAGTGAGAGGCGCGCCGGCCGGCGGGCGCTGGTGGCTGGCGCTGGTGGCGAGCCCACGCCGATCTCGACCGTTTCGCTCGCCACGGGGTCAGGCGGCCCGCGCGATGTCGGGGACCGCGGCGAGCAGCTCCTGCGTATAGGGATGCTGGGGCGCGGCGAACAGCCGCTCGGCCGGCCCGCGCTCGACCACGAGGCCGCCGCTCATCACTACCACCTCGTCGGCGACCGCGCGCGCGGCTGCCAGGTCGTGGGTCACGAACAGCAGCGCCAGCCCGAGCTTGGCGCGCAGCTCGCACAGCAGGTTGAGCACCTGCGAGGCCAGCGACACATCGAGGGCCGACACCGGCTCGTCACAGGCCAGCAGCGTCGGCGGGACCGCGATCGCGCGGGCGATCGCCGCGCGCTGGCGCATGCCGCCCGACAGTGAGCGCGGCAGCGCGCCGGCCGCCTCCGACGGCAGCCCCACGGCGTGCAGCGCCTCGAGCACGCGCGTGGCGCGCTCGGCTCTGCCCAGCGCGAGCCGCGCGAGCCGCTCCTCGATCTGCGCGCCGATCGACATCCACGGCGTCAGCGACGCGCCGGCGTCCTGGAAGATGAGCTGCGCGCCCGCGCCCGCGCCCAGCAGCACGCGGCCGCTCGTCGGTCGCTGCAGCCCCACGATCATGCGCAGCAGCGTGGTCTTGCCGGATCCCGACTCGCCCACGATCGCCAGCGAGCCGCCCGCGGGCACGGCCAGGCTGACGCCGCCGACGGCGCGAAGCGGCGCGCCCGGCCGGCCGCGAATCCGCCGGCGCGGCGCCGCGAACTCGCACACGAGCTCCCGCACCTCGAGCGCGAGGACCGGCACAGTCTGCGCGGGCGGGCGCGCCGCGTTGTGCTGCGCGCTCGCGATGTCCCCCTGCACCGCGCGCAGCAGCGCGTCGGCGTGGGTTTGCGAGGAGCCGTTCTCGGGCCACGCCGCGCACGCGCCGGCGTGGTGGCACTCGCAGCGGCGGCCGTCGATCAGCGACACCGGCGTGGGCCTGGCGCAGGCATCGTCGGCGACGGGACAGCGCGGTGCGAAGGCGCACCCGCCGGCCGGGCTGCGCGGGTCGGGTGGTTGGCCGGGCAGCACCGGCAGCTTCCCGTGCGCGACCCGCCCGTGGAGGCGAGGGCGACTGGCGAGCAGCCCGACGGTGTAGGGGTGACGCGGGCGGGACAGCACCCGGGCGGTGGGGCCGACTTCGACGATGCGCCCCGCGTAGGCGACCGAGATGCGGTCGCAGAGCTGCGCGGCGACGCCGAGGTCGTGCGTGATCAGCAAAAGCGAGGAGCCGTGCTCGGCGGTGCAGCGCGCCAACAGCTCGAGCACCCGCGCCTGAATGGTCACGTCCAGCGCGGTTGTCGGCTCGTCGGCGACCACCAGGCGAGGGTTGCGCGCCAGCGCGATCGCAATCATGACCCGCTGGCGCAGCCCGCCGGAGAGTTCGTGTGGGTAACAACCCACCTTCGCACGCGGCTCCGGTATCCCGGTGTCGGCGAGCAGCGCCACGATCTGCTCCTGATCCGCTTCCGGCGCGGCCTCGGCGAGTTGTGCGCCAATCCTCATCGAGGGATTCAGCGACGCCATCGGGTCCTGGAAGATGGCCGTGATGTAACTGCCCCGCCGCGCCCGCCGCTGCTGCTCGGTGGCGCTCAGCATGTCCTCGCCGTCGAGGGTCACCGACCCCGACATGCGCAGCTGCTCAGGCTTGGGCAGCAGCCCGAGCGCGGCGAGCCCGAGCACGCTCTTCCCCGAGCCCGACTCGCCCACCAATCCCATGATCTCGCCCGGCTGCACGTCGAGCGTGGCGCCCCGCAACGCGTGGACGTCCCCTCGCGGCGAGGGGAAGGTGACGTGCAGCCCCCGCACCGCCAGCGCGGGCGTCGTCGCCACCGTGCTCACACCCGCTGCCTCCACCGTCACGTCGCCACGATCCTGGTCACGTCGCCACGATCCTGGTCATGTCGCCACCGCCCCCTGGTCACGCCGCCACCGCGGCCATGTCGTCACCGTGGTCATGCCGTCACCTCTGCCGTGATGGCGCTGCTCGGTGTCGCCGTACACTCGGTGCTCGCGCGCGCTGCGTCCAGCATTGCTCGCACCTCAGCGCTGCACACGAGGCAATCGCGCTGCAGGTAGGCCATCGCGCGCAGGGCGGCGTCGTGCGCCTGCGCCGAGGACCCGCCCACGCAGTCGGTGACGAGGAGACAGCGGTAGTCGTGCTGATGCGCGTCCACGAAGGTGTAGTGAACGCACACATCTGTCAAGGCGCCGACGAGGATCAGCGTCTGCGCGCCATATGAGGAGAGCACCAGATCGAGCTCGGTGGCGAAGAAAGCGGAGTAGCGGCGCTTGCGAATCAGGTACTCCTCGGCCCGCGGCTCCAGCCCTTCGGCCAGCTCGGTGGCAGGATCGCCCTCCAGGCAGTGCACTCCCTCGACGCCGTCCAGCTCGCGCCCGAAGTCGATCAGCGAGGGCTTGTGCACCTCCTGGACGAACACCGCCGGCACGCCGCGCTCGCGCGCGAGCGCCAGCAGCGCGCGGATGCGCTCGTGCCGCTCGGCGCCACCCGCCATGACGGGAATGCCGTGATCGCCCGCCAGCACCTCCGCTCGCTGTACGTCGATCAAGACCAACACGGTTGTTGCAGTTGACGAGTTCAAAACGCTCCTCGAAAAGGCAAAAGCCCGGGAAACAGCCATGTCTCCCGGGCTTTTGTCCCGCCGTGTAAGCACGGCTATGTAGGTGCCGGCCAGCCCTCTCGGACCAGGCCTGCCGGCGATCACGGCAGCGGAACCCTAGGGCGAGCGGAACCATATGAAGTGAGCCGCCGCCGCTCTTTGGCCCAGCGTCCAAAGTTTGTGGCGGGCGGCTCGGCAGTTGTCGGTGTCAGGGCAACAGCGTGAGCCGGTCTGTGTGCCGTGGGCGCACCACGCCCAGGTGACGGTGGTCGAGGCTCGCGACCTGCCGCTGGTCGTGGCGCTCGGCGAGTGCCACCAGCGAGGCGTCGGCCACGCCCAGCGGGAGGTCCGCGTAGCGCTCGACCAGTTCCACCACGCGCTCCCACTCGCTCTCGAGTGCCGGTTCGATCGTGAGCTCGCCCGCCGCGATCGAGCGCGCGAACGCCAGCTCCGCGTGCGCCCCGATGCGGTCGCTCAGCAGGTAGGAGACCTCAGTGACGACGAGCTCGGGGACCAGCAGCGGCCGCGGCGCGCTCGCCAGTAACTCCGCGCAGCGCGCGTGATCCTCATCCCCGCTCGCCGCCGCCGCGTACAGAGGGCCCGCGTCGACGATCAGCATGGCTAGGCCGAGCGTCTGTGTCCGCGGGTGCGGTTGGCGGCACGCTCGCGTCGCTCGATCGCGTCCCCCACGAACTCCTTCGCGCGGCGCGCCGCATCGGGCGGGCCGCCCTCGCCGATCGCGAAGAACGACAGCGGCGCGCCCTTCGGCGGGACCGACGGCAGCTGCGCCTCGATCGCCTCCCGCGTCAACTCGGCGATCGACACGCCCCGGCGGCGCGCCTCGCGGCGCAGGCGCGCGTCGACCTCGTCGGGCAGCATCACCGTCGTACGCTTCACGCATACAGCATAGCCTCGCTCGGCGGGCAGGCGGGGCGTTCTATGTGGAGGGGCGACGATTCCGCTTGCTGGAGCGGCTTTCTCGAGATTCCCGCAAAATGCGCGCGGGCGCCCGCTCCGGCGGCGCCGGTGCCGGTCGAGCAGCGTCCGTTGCGTTTTTTGTTTTGAGGATTGGTTCCGCGCGGAACGAATCCTCAAAAAAAATCCCCCAACTGCGCCTCGGACAGCCGTGTTCGAGGCCCCGCCAGATTTCAGATTGCCGCGAAGGACGGACCGCTCTTGCGAGGAGCGGATCCTCACGTTCCGCGGAATCGCCCCTTGGAGGATCGGGCAAGATTGAGCCCGTGATGCGGGGAAAGCGGATTGCGCTCATCGCCGCGCTGCCCGCCGCGCTCCTGTCCGCCTGCGGGGCGGGCTCCACCGCGAACGGCCCCACCACGCACCGGGCCAACTCGACGCTCGCGCGCGTCCCCGCCGACCCCGCGCTGGCTGGGACGAGCGAAGCGCCCCAACGTCGCCTCGCCCACGTGGTGGCGGTCGCCCAGGCCATATACGCCAGGGAGATCCACGGCGCGTCGGTGCACCTCGACCTGCACCTGATTGCCAACGACCGGGTGTTCCTGGACCGCTCGTGCCGATCACGACGACGGCGCGTCGGCCGTGAGCGTCGCCACGCCCGACACGTTGCCCACCGACGCCAGCCGGCGCAGCGCTTGCGAGCGGTGCTCGAGGTAGGCGTACAGGAAGGTGATCGTCACTCGCTCGACCGTCTCGAGCTGGGGCTGCTCTTCGGTGTACGGCGGCAGATGGCTGGCCCCCTCGAGCGACAGCAGGTACTTCGGCCGGCGCGCCGCTCTGAAGAATTCGGTGGTTTCCCAGGGGTGGTTGATCGGGTCCTCGCTGCCCTGCGTGGCCAGCATCGGCGGGCTTCCGGGAGTGAATCGGATGTGTTCGCGGAACGGTCCCTCGGCGCCCGACAGCACGATCACAGCCTGCACGCGAGGGTCGCGGTCGGGGTCGCCGTAGCCCACGGCAAGCGCGTTGTCGCCGCCGTCGGACTGCCCGGTGACGGCCACCTCGGACGCGTTCACCAGCCCGGCGAGCCTGCCTCTGCCCGACGCGCTGGCCACGAGTATGCGTGAGATCACCGCGCGCACATCGCCGGGCTCGTTGACGAGGTCCGCCTCGTTGGTCCCGCCCGGGGCGTCGGCGTCCTCGCCCGGGAACGCCGGCGCCGCCACCACGAAGCCCGCGCGCGCCCAGCTCTGCAGGAGCAGCCTGTAGGTTTGCGGCGCCTCTTCGTAACCGTGCCCGAACACGACCAGCGGGAAGGGCCCGTCGGCGCGCGCCGGCGGCGCGCCCGCCACATCTGTTGCCCCGCTCGGCCCCGCCGCGGGGTAGCGGATGTACATCTCGAGCGCGCGGCGCTCGGTGTCACCATCGCCGTAGGTGACCGTGCGGCCGGGCTCCACCAGCCGCTGCACCTCGATCCCCACCGCGTAGGAGGTGGGCCGGCGCAACGCCCCCGGCTCGTGCGGCGGCGCCCGGCGGGAGACCGCGCGCGCCGCGTGCCCGTGCTCGCGCTGGGTGCTGCCGGGCAGGAGCGCGAGAGTCGCGGCGATCACCACGACCAGCACGGCCAGCACCGTCAGGGCCGCCGCGAGCCTGCGCCGGCGCTCGCGCCGGCCCGTGGCCACGCGCCTGCGCCGAGCTCGCTCACGCCGCGCCTCACGCCGCGCCCGCTCGCGCCGGGCTCGCTCGCGCCGGGCCGCATCGCCGGGATCGTCGGGATCGTCGCGCGGGGCGGGGGGGAGGCGGGAGCCGGTCGACATGGCCCCGGTGAGGTTAGAGTGGCGCGGCGCGCGGGGGCCTTCAGCGGGCTGCTGCCACCGTGAAGAAGTCGCGGCTGTCGGGGCTCAGCAACTGCCCGGGGATGCCGGGCTGGCCGGGCACCATCGGCGCGGCGGTGAGCCCGCCGGGGTGGCGTTCGTAGAGGTATCCCGCCACCCACTCCGGGTTGATGTCGAGCTCGACCGCGTCCCGCGCGCCGGCGCCGCGCAGCGCGCCCGCGATCGCGCTCGGCGAGAGGCTCTCGCCGCCGGCCCACACGAGCTGCCCGTTGCCGGTGGTTCCGAGCGCGGAGCGCGCCACGACCACCCCCCCGCCGAGCGTGGCGCCCCAGCATTCGATCGCGCAGCTTTCGAGCGTGGGCGCCCGCCGGCCGCCCGCGATCAGCGGGTGCAGATTCTGGAGCACCGACGACACGCCGCCGTGACCGCGCACCGGAACGCCTTCGCGCCACGCCCCGATCTGGGTGGCGCCGTCGCGGTAGGTCACGATCGAGGCGAGCCCGCTCGACAGGGGCACCGCAACGCGGCCGCCGTCCATGAAGCCCACTCCCGCTCCGAGGCTCAGCTTGAAGCCGCCGTTGAAGCCCGCCACCACCCGCCGGCGTTCGGCGGCCGCGATGTCGCATCCGTGCGGGCACCCGACCCCCACCGGTTCGGCCGTCCCCGCGTGGAGCACGAGGTGCAGGACACGCTGGTCGAAGCGCATGAGCGTCACCCCGCCGCGCTGCGCGGCCCACGCCACGGCGTCACCGCCCACGCTCGCGGCGGTGCTCCAGCCGGCCCCGAGTCGCCCCGGCGCGCTCACCCGCGGAGGGCTCGGCGCGGCGCTCGCGGCGGTTACGCTCGCGGTCGCGCTCGCGGTGGTCGCGGTTGAGGTCGGCGCACTCGCGGTGGTCGTGCTCGTCGACGCGGCGGCGCTCGACGCGGGCGTGGTCGATCTCTGGCCGCGCGCCGCTCCGGCGCGCGCCGCTCCCGGGGCGCCGTGGACGGCCTGCGCCGAGCCCGATGTGGCGGGGCCCGACGCCGCGCCACACCCCGCGCCGGCGAGCGCGGCGAGCGAGAGAATGACCGTCGAGATGTGCCTGGCCGCCGGCGCCACGCGAGCAGGTTGGGCGAGCTCGATAAGAAGCAGCTATCGACGCCGTGAGAGTCTTCACACGGGCCCGCGTGCCGGCGCCGGGATCGCCGCGGTGCGTCTTTACGCGGCCCCTCCGTGCTCGTGCGCGTGCTCGGCCTCGGCCTCCATGCGCTCCAGACGCGTGTAGTAGTCGGGGAACTCGTTGAGGTGCGCCAGCGCGATCTTGGCGGTCACGATCGGGTCGTCGCCGGTCACGTTTGTCGCGCTGTCGTGCAGACCATGCTCGAGCTCGACGTCCATGCCCATGCGGAACTGCTCCACATCAAACGGCGCCGAGGCCCAGTCGATCCCGATCGCCTCTCCCGCCTCTCGCGCCTCCACGGCCGAGAAGCTCTCGCGGCTGCTCATCGTGTGCCTCCGATCGTCGCGAATCGCCAGTTGGCAGGAATGCTCGCAGAAGTGTGCGATCAGTGGACCGCACCCCGCGGAGGCGGGCCGGGCTCTGATCTTGCTTTGTCGCCCGCTCCGCCAGCAGCGGCCGTTGCGTGTTTTGTTTTTTGGATTGGTTCCGCGCGGAACGAATCCTCTTTTTGAATCCCCCAACGGCGCCTCGGACAGGTGTGTTGGCGAGGCCGCGCCCAGATTCCCACAAAGTGCGCATTTTCCATTTTCCTAACCCACCATCGGATCGCCGGGCGGCGGCAGCAGCTCTTCGAGTCGTCCCGACGCCGCCGCGCGCGCGGCCGCGTCGCCGCCGGCGCCCCGCAGGATCCAGGCAAAGCCGACGGCGATCGCCGCGCCCACCAGCGGCCCCGCCACGTATGCCCAGAACGCGTGCCAATCGCCGGACACGAGCGCCGGCCCGAACGAGCGCGCCGGGTTCATCGAGGTGCCGCTGACCGGGGCCGCCCACAGGCCGGCCAGCGCGACGTACCCGCCAATGCCGAGCGCGCCGATCGTGCCCACGTTCTGCGCGGTCGACGCGGTGCCGAGCACCACGCTCACCAGTCCCGCGGTCAGGGCGATCTCCATCAGGAATGCCTGCCACGCGTGATAGCCCGGTCCGGGGAGCGTCGCGCCGAGGTGCTCGACCTGACCGAAGATGCCCAGCAGAAAGAGGCACGCCAGCGTGGCTCCGATCAGTTGCGCCACCACGTACCACCGCACGCGGCGCCACGGGAAGTCACCCCGCAACGCGAACGCCAGCGAGACCACCGGGTTGAGATGCGCGCCCGACACCGCCCCCATGAACAGGATGATCGCGAGCACCATCAGGCCCGGCGCCACCGTCGCGGCCGCCAGGCCGATTTCGCCCTTGGCGTGCAGCACCCCGCCCCCGGCGGCCACCAGCACCAGCAGGAACGTGCCCAGCAGCTCGGAGAACAGCCTTCGGTAGGTGAAGCGAGGATCCTCGAACTCCGCGATGGAGCCGAACATGAGCCACCGCCGGTAGAGCGTGCGCTCCGCGTGCGAGCGCAGCGGGGGTGGGCCTGTGGCGGCCATCGAAGCGGGGTTCGGCACCGATTCCCCCATCCCTGCCCGCACTGGGAGTGACACCATGCTTCGACCGCAATCGCCGGCCGGCGTTGTGCGCGAGCCCCCGGGGCGCGCGGCGGGCCGAGAAAGGAGCAGGGTTGTGAGCACGATCGGCGGGGCCGCGGGCCGCGGAGCGGCGGCCGGCCGGTTTCAGGAGGAGCAGGAGGAGCAGGCGTTCAAGCGCGAAGCCGCCAGCGTGCGCCATCCCCTCGCGCGCGCGCTGCTGGTGCTCACGTTCACCACCGGGCTGATCGACGCCGCCAGCTATCTCGGCCTGGGGCACGTGTTCACCGCCAACATGACCGGCAACGTCGCGCTGCTCGGCTTTGGCATCGCCAAAAGCGGCGGGCTGCCGGTGGTCGCGCCACTCGTCTCGCTTGGCGCGTTCCTGGTGGGAGGTGGTGTTGGCGGGCTGCTCATGACGCGGCTGGGGGGGCACCGTCCGGCGCTCCTCGCGCGCGCGCTCGCGATCGAGGTCGGCCTGCTCGCGGTCGCGGCGGTGCTGGCGGCGGCGGCAAACGTGCATCCCGGCAACGCTGCGGGCTACGCGCTGATCGTGCTGATGGCGTTTGCGATGGGCGTGCGCAACGCGGTGGTCCGCCGTATCGGCGTGCCCGATCTGACCACCACGGTGCTGACCATGACGCTCACCGGTCTCGCCGCCGAGGCGATGCCGGTGGGCGGTTCCGGCAAGGGTTCGATCCGCCGCAGCGCGGCCGTGTTGGCGATGCTCGTCGGCGCCATCGCCGGTGCGCTGCTTCTGAAGGTCGCGCTGTTCGTTCCGCTCGCCGTGGCCGCGGCGTTGGCGCTGGCCACGTGGCTCGTGTATGTGCCGGCCGCGCTCGGTCGTCGCTCGCGAGCGTCGCGCCGGGCGCGCTGAACGCGGACGCGGGGTGAACCGCTAACGAACGCCGGCGAGCTCGAGTGGGCGCCTGCGCGAGCCGCGCGTGTGGATGAGTTGATCGAAGTGAGCCAGCGCCTCGCCGGAGCCGGTGACCACACAGGTGAGCGGCGACCTGGCCCGCACCACGGGCAGGCCCGTCTCGGAGGCCACGAGCTCCTGAAACCCCCTCAGCAGCGTGCCGCCGCCCGCGAGGAGGATGCCCTCGCGCGCGATGTCGCCGGTCAGCTCCGGTGGGGTTTCCTCGAGCGTGTCCTTGATCGCGTCCACGATCTCGCGCAGGGGAGCCTGGATCGCCGAGCGCACCTCGTCGCTGCGCAGGGTCACCTCGGTTGGCAGCCCGGTTTCCAGGTGGCGCCCGCGCACCTCCCAGGTCTCCTCCGGCTCGCGGCCCACCGCCGATCCGATCCCGATCTTGATCGCCTCCGCGGTCTGCGAGCCGACCGCCAGCGCGTGCTCGGCTCGCAGGTGGCGGGTGATCGCTTCGTCGATCTCGTAGCCGCCCACGCGGAGCGAGCGGAACAGCACGATCCCGCCCATCGAGATGACCGCCATCTCGCTCGTGCCGCCACCGACATCGACCACCATGTGGCCCACGGGCTCCGCGATCTCGAGCCCCGCGCCGATCGCCGCCGCGATCGGCTCCTCGATCAGGCGCACGCGGTGCGCGCCGGCGGCGAGCGAGGCCTCCTCGAGCGCGCGTTCCTCGACGTCGGTGATCCCCGACGGCGCACACACGATCAGGCGCGGGCGCGCGCGGGTGCGCTCCAGCACGCTGCCGATGAAGTGGCGCAGCATCGCCTCGGTGACCTCGAAGTCCGCGATCACGCCGTGGCGGAGCGGGCGCGTGGCCGTGATCGTGGCCGGCGTGCGCCCGATCATGCGCTCCGCGTCGGTGCCCACGGCATGGATCTGGCTGTCGGCGGCGCCGAGCGCCACCACCGAGGGCTCCGACACCACGATGCCGCGCCCGTCCACGTACACGAGCGTGTTGGCGGTCCCGAGGTCGATCGCCATGTCGCGCGCGCCCACCGTGTGCAGGAGCGGCAGGCGCACGCGCGCGCGGCGGGGTTCCCGGCGCAGGAGCATCCCCACAGGGTGCCAGAAGCCCGCCGGCGGGGGGTTTTGGGTCGCGGGCGCGCACCCGCGCAAATGACAATGCGCATTTTGCGGGAATCTGACGGGAGGCTGACGGGAGGCCGACGGGAGGCCTCGAACATACCTGTCTGA
>WQXW01000025.1 GCA_009781575.1 Solirubrobacterales bacterium | reverse complement strand
CCGTCGAGGATCGCGTTGGCCACGTCCGCCACCTCCGCGCGGGTGGGGCGCGAGGAGGTCACCATCGAGTCCAGCATCTGCGTCGCCGTCACCGCCGGGCGCGCCAGCCGCCCCGCCAGGCGCAACAGCTCCTTCTGCACGATCGGCACGCGCGCGATCGGCAGCTCGATGCCCAGATCGCCGCGCGCCACCATCACGTAGTCGGCCGCGCGCATGATCTCCTCCGCGCGCTCCACCGCCTGGGGCTTCTCGATCTTCGCCATCAGCGGCAGCCGCGTGTGGCCGCGCACCAGCTGCACGTCCTCCGGCCCGCGCACGAACGACAGCGCCACCACGTCCACCCCGATCGACTCGCCGTGCGCCAGCAGCTTCAGATCCTCCTCCGGCACCGACGGCAGCATGTCCACCGGCCCCGGGATGTTCAGCCCCTGTCGCGACGCCACCGCGCCGCCCACCTCGACCTCGGTGTCCACCTCGCCCGCCTCCGGCCTCACCGCCGCCACGCGCAACCGCACCGATCCGTCCGCCAGGTACACCACGTCGTCGCGGTGCAACGCCACCGCGAGCCCCCGCCACGACACCGTCATGCGGGTGGCGCTGCCCACGCCGTCCAGCCCGCCACTGAGCGTCAGCTCATCGCCCGGCTTGAGCTCCACCACGTCGCCCTCCAACGGGCCCACGCGCAGCTTGGGCCCCGGCAGATCCTGCAGTATCGCCACCGGGCGACCCGCGCGGCCGGCCGCGTCGCGCACGCGCCGCACGGTCTCCGCGTGCTCCTCGAGCGTGCCATGCGAGTAGTTCAGGCGCGCCACGTCCATCCCCGCCCGCACCATGCTCAACAGCGTTTGGGGGTCGCGCGAGGCCGGTCCGATGGTGGCGACTATCTTCGTGCGGCGCATCTCCCCGAGCGTATCCGCCCGCGCGCCTGGAGCCGGGCAGTTGCTCTCAGGGCGCCTTCACGTCGGGGAAGTGCTCCTCACAGTGGTCGCGCAGCGCGTCGGTCACCCACGCGCGCTCCTCGCCACTGGCCGCGCGGAAGCGCGCCAGCAGCTCCTTGGGGCGCTCGATCGGGGCGCCCGCGATCACCCAGCGCACCGCCAGGCGCTCGAACAGCAGCTCGCGCGCGCGCTGCCACGCATCCTCGCGCGTCAGCCCCCCGCCGGCCAGCATCTGCGCGTACTCCACGCGCGCCGCCGGTGTGAAGGAGCCGCGCAGCGTCAGCACGTTGCCGTGGGGGTCGGTGTAGTCGCTGCTCGGCGCCTTCAGCCGCTCACCGCCCCGCGCGCGCTTGGCCACGCTCAACCCTGCCGTGCCGCGCGCTCGAGCTTGGCCCGCACCTCGCCCGTCACCGGCCTCCCGTGGCCCGGCCACGCCGCCGCCGGCTCGAGCTCGGCCAGCTTGGCGATGCTCGCCGCCGCCTGCTCGGTGTCGAAGTTGTACACGCGGTCCGGCACGTGGGGGTCCACGTCGCGCGCCCACATGTCCACCGTGTAAAAGCAGTCGCTCACCAGCGCCAGCCGGTCCGACTCGCGCCACAGCCCGATCAGCCCCGGCGCGTGCCCCGGCAGGTGCACCACGCGAAAGCCCGCCACCTCCTCGCCCTCCTCGAGGGTGCCCTCGATCTTCACCGGGCCGTCGTCCCAGAAGTGACGGTGCAACACGCGGTGGATCTGGCGCTGGCCCAGCGGCAGCCCCTCCAGATCGGCCGGCCAGTAGCGAAAGCCGCCGCTCCCCTGCGCATCCCTCACCTCGTCGGGATGGCACCACACCGGCGCGCTCAGCGACGGCGCGGTGCCGCGGTGGTCGGTGTGGCCGTGGCCCAGCACCACGCGGCGGATGCCCCCGAACCTCGCCGCCGCGCCCGCCACCGCGCGCACCATCGTGCGCGCGCCCGCGTCGTACACCGTCACGCCTCCCTCGTCCTCGATCAGATACACGTTGCACCGGCCCGGCTGGCCCTGCACGACCCACACGCCCTCCGCGACCAGCTCCGGCTCACGCGCCGTCACGCGCTGCGCCACCGCCGTGCGCAGGTTGAACGCGTCCGTCATGCGCCGCTCCGCTGTCGAGTCGCGTGCCGGCAGCATCCCGATCTGGCGGGGGATCGCCGTGGTGTCCATGAACGCGTCGTTGGCGCGGATCAGCCCGCCCGAGACGGTCAGCAGGTCCACGCCTTCGATCGCGATCGGATCGCCCGTCGGCGCCACGCCCCGCAGGCGCCCCGGCCCCGCGAAGGTCCCGGTGAGGCGCCACTGCACCGCGCACCGCTCCCCCTCGCTCGTGGTGCTCCGCACCTCGAAGCGCAGGTCCGGCACCGCCTCCAGCAGCTCGAGGTTGAACCTGCGCAGCTCCTCAGGGGTGTGCGCCTCCCACTCGCCGCGCACGTGCCCGTGCCCCTCCGGCGCCCAGAGCGCCATCGCCGTGTCCACCTCGTGGGCGTCCAGCGCCCCAAAGTAGCTCCGCGCCACCTGCTCGCTCCCTGGATCCGCCACGTGTCCTCCTCTGGATGGGCCGTGCGCGTCGCCTCCGATGTGCCCGCGCCCCTGCGGCGGGTCCGAGTCTACGCGCACGCGAGGGCCGGTGCCCGGCCTGCGCGCTGTGCGCCGGCGCCAGGGCGGCACCCCGGTGTGCGTCCCGCCGGCGCGGCGGTGCCCAGTAGTCTGGGCGCCGTGGCCGACACCGCCGACGCGACCAGGTCGAGGTCTCCGAGCCGGCGCGAGCTCGGGCGCGGCGAACGGGTGCTGCCCGGCGTGTACCGGCTGCGCCTGCCCCTGCCGTGGCCCGGCGTGCCCCACTGCAACGCCTGGGCGGTCGCCGCCGGCGACGGGGTGGTGCTGTTCGACACCGGCATGCACCAGCCCGGCTCGCTGGCACAGCTGGAGCGCGCGCTCGCGATGTGCAACCTGCGCGTCGAGCACGTGCGGTTGGTGGTGTGCACCCACGCCCACTCCGACCACTACGGGCAGGCGGCCGACGTGGTGGCGCGCGCCGGCTGTGAGCTGTGGATGCACCCCAACCACGCCCACATGCGCGACATGGTGCTGGAGCCCGACGCCGCGCTGGCGCGCCGCCTGGAGATCGCTCGCCAGAGCGGCGTGCCGGAGGAGCCCCTGCGCCGCTACGCCGCCGAGCGCCGCTCGCACGAATCCGGGATCTCCGCGCCCATCGAGCCCGACCGCGCGCTCCTGCGCGGCGTGCGCGTCGCCAGCGACCTGGGCGAGTGGGTCGTGTACGAGACGCCCGGCCACGACCCCTCGCACGTGTGCCTCTTCCAGCGCGAGCGGCGCCTTTTGATCTCCGGCGATCATCTGTTGGGCCGGATCTCGCTCTACTTCGACTACGGCCACTCGCCCGACCCCGTCGGTGAATTCCTGCACTCACTCGATGTGGTCGACGCGCTGGACGCGCGGCTGTGCCTCCCCGGCCACGGGCGCACCTTCACCGACGTGCGCGCCCACATCCATGGCAACCGCGCGCTGGTGGCCGAGCGGCTGGCAAGGATCCGCGAGGCGCTGCGCGCGGAGCCCGTGACCGCGTTCGCAATCATCCCCCGCGTGTACCGCCTCGACGGCAACGCGTTCGCCGGCCCGTGGCTCCTCACCGAGACGCTCGCGATGCTCACCCACCTCGAGCGCTCCGGGGAGGTGACCCGCCTCGCCGGCGAGCCCCAGCGGTGGGTGTTGGCAAACTGAACGACTCTCATGCGCATCGACGAGATCCTCGCCACCGGCCCGCCCGCGTTCTCCTTCGAGTTCTTCCCCCCCAAGACCGACCGCGGCGAGCACAACCTCTACGCCGCGCTGCAGGAGCTGCGCCCACTCGAGCCCTCCTTCGTGTCGGTCACCTACGGCGCCGGCGGCTCCACACGTGAGAAGACGATCGAGATCGTCAAGCAGCTCAAGCGCGAGTATGGCCTGGAGGCGATGGCCCACTTCACCTGCGTCGGCGCCACGGTGCCCCAGCTGCACGGCACGCTCGAGGAGATGTCGCTCGCCGGAGTCGAGAACGTGCTCGCGCTGCGCGGCGACCCCCCCGTCGGCCAGGAGCGGTGGCGCAGGACAGAGGGGGGCCTCGAGTACTCCCACGAGCTCGTGCGGCTGATACGCGACCGCTACGACTTCACGATCGGCGCCGCCTGCTTTCCCGAGACCCACATTCACGCCTCCAGCCCCGAGGAGGACCTCGAGCACCTGCGCCACAAGGTCCACGAGGGCGTCGACTTCCTGATCACCCAGCTCTTCTTCGACAACCGCTTCTACTTCGACTTCCTCGCGCGCGCGCGTGCCGCCGGGATCGATGTGCCGATCGTGCCCGGCATCCTGCCCATCACGCACATCGGCCAGGTCGAGCGCATGACCACGACCATCGGCGCCTCGCTCCCCGACGCGCTGCGCGAGGAGCTGCACGCGCGCCAGAGCCAGCCCGAGGCGGTGCTCGACTTCGGCGTCGCCTACGCCACGCTCCAGTGCGCCGAGCTGCTCGCCGCCGGCGCGCCCGGGATCCACTTCTACACGCTCAACCGCTCCCCCGCGACCCGCGCGATCGTCTCCGCACTGAAGCTCTCCAGGCCGTGGGAGCGCACCGGCGCCGCCGATGGGCGCGACTAGAGTTCCGACCAGCGGCGGGCGCGGAGCGTCGGGGGTTTGTTTTTCGGTCCCTCGAGATGGGCCTGCGCCCGCTCGCTCGGCGCCCGTCGAGCAGCGTCCGTTGCGTGTTTTGTTTTTTGGATTGGTTCCGCGCGGAACGAATCCGCAAAACAAATCCCCCAACGGCCGCTCAGACAGGTGTGTTCAAAACCGCGCGCCGGCGCCCAAGCTGGAACCCGCCTGGCCCTTTTCGGCCGGGGTGGATCAAGCTGATCAAACCGGCAAGCGAATTGGAAACCAGCGGTCCCCTCGGCGAGCCGGCCGTCATCGGGACTGCGGGGACGGCTGCTCGATCTCCAACCCCTCCGCCACGCGCGCCAGCCCGTCGCGCGTCTCGTAACGCACGTCCACCGAGTCGTCCTGGCGGTAGGTGCCAACGCCGAAGGCGCCCAGCAGCCAGCGCCAGCCGCTGATCCTGTCCTTGCGCAGCTCGCGCTCGAACACCAGCGCACCGCTCCGCACCGCGAAGTCCACCCCCGGCTCCTGGCGCACGCCGTTGAGGTACACCTCGTACGGCTCCCGCACGTCCGCCGGCAGCCTCACGATCGAGCGGGCCATGCGGTGATTATCGACGATCCCCCCCGCCCCGCCCCGCCTCGCCCCGCCTCGCCTCGCTCGCCCCGCTCGGCTTCGCTCGGCGCAGTGCGGCCGGGCGCAGCTCCGCCTGGGCGCGCTCGCTGCCACGCGCGCCGCCTCACCCGCCCCTACTCTGCTCTTCCCATGTCCGCCGAGATCGCCTACACCGTGCGTCGCTCCACCCGCGCGCGCCGCGTGCGCGTCAACGTGCGCGCGCAGGGCGATGTGGAGGTGGTGCTGCCCGCGCGCGCCGCCGAGCGGGAGGCCGCCGCCGCCGTGAGCGAGCTGCGCCCCTGGATCGAGCGGCGTCTCTCGGAGGCGAGTCTCACGCTGGCCCACCTCGCCGCGCGCGGCGCCACCGTGCCCTACCTCGGCGTGCCGCTGGCACTGGTCCCTCAGCCGGGGCGCCAGCGCGTGGCTCGGCGCGGCGATCGCCTGCTCGTGCCCGACGGCGACGCGCGCCCCGCGCTGGAGCGCTTCTACCGCCGGGCCGCGCGGGGGGAGATCGCCGGGCGCCTCGATCGGGCGAGCGCGCGCGCCGGCACGCCCTACACCGCGCTCGCGATCCGCGGCCAGCGCACGCGGTGGGCCTCCTGCTCGCCCAATGGAGAGATGAGCTTCAACTGGCGCCTGATGCTCGCGCCCGAGCGCGTGCTCGAATATGTGGTCTGGCACGAGGTGTGCCACCTGCAGGTCGCCAACCACTCGCCGCGCTTCTGGGCGCTGCTCGAGCGCCACTGGCCGCGATGGCGCGAGGATCGCGCGTGGCTGCGCCACCGCGGCGCCACGTTGGTGCTCTGAGCTGAGGCGCCGTTCGCGCGCCGTGCCGACGCCGCGGGCCGCCGGGCACCCGCCGGGGGCCGCCCGCCGCCGGGGGCCCGACGGGCGTCCGCCTCGGGACCGCGCCCGCGCCGGGGGCCGCGCCGGGCGCTCACCCCGTGGCGAGCGTGCGCTCCTGTAGGGCCCTACGCAGGCCGTCGTAGGCGCTCTCTCCCGGGCGCAGCTCGACCAGCATGCGCTTGAACCGGCCCACGTACGCCTCCGCGGAGCCGTCGCCCCGCAGGTCCACGCCGCCCCGCACGCGGCTGGTGATGCCTCCCGGGCCGTCGATCTCGGCGCGCACCACCACCTGTCGCACCGCCTCGTAGCGGCGGCGGAACACCTCGATCGAGCGGCGCCGCGCGCCCGGCGCCAGCTCGTCCATGCGCTGCTCCATCGCATCCACCGCCGCGCCGAGCGTCTCGCACCGCACCCGCTCCACGTGGGGCCCGTTGCGCACGGTCAACCGCCACCGCCCTTGCTCCATCTCGCTGTCGATGATCGCACGTGCCGGGCGCTCGGAAAAGCGGAAAGGCGCTCCCCGCTGGGGAATCCCGGCCGCCGGTGAAGGCGCCGGTCGCCTGGAAAGGCCCGGCCGCTCGGCAGGGCGCCGGGCGCCGATCAGCCGCGCTGCTCGATCGGCACGTAGTCGCGGTCGCGGCTGCCGGTGTAGATCTGGCGCGGGCGCGCGATCCGCTGCTCGGGGTCCTGGACCTGCTCGAGCCAGTTGGCCACCCAGCCCGCGGTGCGCCCGATCGCGAACATCACCGGGAACATCTCCACCGGCAGGCCGAGCGCCTCGTAGATCATGCCCGAGTAGAAGTCCACGTTGGGGTACAGCTTGCGCGCGACGAAGTACTCGTCCTCCAGCGCGATCCGCTCGAGCTCCAGCGCGATCTCCAGCATCGGGCTGCGCCGCCCGGTCACCTCGAACACGTCGTCCGCCGCCGACTTGATGATGCGCGCGCGTGGGTCGTAGTTCTTGTACACGCGGTGCCCGAAGCCCATCAGCCGCTCCTTGCCCTCCTCCACGCCCCGCAGGAAGTCGGGGATGTTGCGCTTGTCGCCGATGCGGTTCAGCATGCGCAACACCGCCTCGTTGGCGCCGCCGTGCAGCGGTCCGTACAGCGCCGCCACGCCCGCCGCCACCGCCGAGTAGGGGTCCACGTGCGATGAGCCCACGCCCCGCACCGCGCTGGTCGAGCAGTTCTGCTCGTGGTCCGCGTGCAGGATGAACAGCACCTCCAGCGCGCGTTCCAAACGCGGATCCGGCTGGTACTTCAGCTCGGTCATCTTGTACATCATCGACAGGAAGTTGCCCGAGTACCGCAGGTCGTTGTCGGGGTACACGTACGGCTGCCCCCGCGAGTGGCGGAACGCGAACGCCGCCAACGTGGGCATCTTGGCGATCAGGCGCACCGTCTGGATCGCGCGGTTCTCGGGGTCCTCGATCTCGTTGGCGTCGGGATAGAAGGTCGACAGCGCGCCCACCGAGCCCAGCAGCATGCCCATCGGGTGCGCGTCGTGGCGGAACCCCTGCATGAACCGCTTCACGTTCTCGTGCACGAATGTGTGGATCGTCACCTCGTGGCGCCACTCCTCGAGCTGGGCGCTGGTGGGCAGCTCGCCGTGGATCAACAGGTACGCCACCTCGAGGTAGGTCGAGTGCTCCGCCAGCTGCTCGATCGGGTAGCCGCGGTGCTGGAGGATCCCCCGCTCGCCGTCCAGGTAGGTGATCGCGCTGCGGCAGGAGGCGATGTTGGCGTAGCCCGGCTCGTACACCATCAGCCCGAAGTCCTCCGGTGAGGTGCGCACCTGGCGAAGATCGATGCCACGCACGGTGCCGTCCGTGATGGGCAGCTCGTAACTCTCTCCCGTGCGGTTGTCGATCACCGTCACGGTGTCCCGCCGCTGCGCGCCGTTCTGCGCTGTGTCTGGAGCCTGCATCTGGGTGCTCATGTGGCCTCCTGTAGCTCTCCGGCGGTGTCTGCCTCTCCCTCTGCCCGATTATGGGCCAATGCAATCGATGACGCGCTGGCCCGCCGCACATCACATTCGCTCACCACAATTTTTCTTCGCGCCGAGGGGCCAGGGGCCGCCCACTCGCGCCGCGCCGCGCGCCGGCCCCGCGTTCAGCGGTGCCCAACGGGCGCCGGTGCACGCCTGGCCCGCGCCACCAGCGGGCGCACGCGCGCCGGGGCGGTGGGCGCCGGATCGTCGCGGTGCGGTCCGCGCCGCGGCGCGCGTGGCAGGCGGGGGCGTGGATGCGGGTGGCGCGGTCGCGCACGCGGCCCCACGCCGCCCTCACCCTCCGGCTCGGTCTCGCTGTCGGGCGTCTGCATGATCGCCCAGCGCACCAACAGCAGAAGCCCCACGATCGGGATCTTCAGCAGCAGCATCAGCCAGATGAACGTCCAAGTGTCCACCGCTCAGGTTGATCGTACTACGGACGCGCTCACGCCCGCAGGGGCACCGGCTCCTCCAGGAAGCGGGTCATGCGCTGCAGCTCCTCCACGCGCTCCACGATCTCCTCGCTCTCCAGGCGCGCCACGCGATCGGTGCCGAACTCTTCCACGTTGAACGACGCCAGCGCCGTGCCGTACGCCATCGCGCGCGCCAGCACCGCGTGGGTGATCTCGCCCTGGTTCGCGCCCTCGTGCGCCGCGATCGAGCCGACAAAGCCGCCCGCGAACGAGTCGCCCGCGCCCGTGGGGTCGACCACGCTCTCCAGCGGGAACGCCGGCAACGCGAAGAAGCCCTCCGGTGTGAACAGCGCCGCGCCGTACTCGCCCCGCTTCGCCACGATCGCCGACGGACCGCGCCCCATCAGCGCGCGCGCCGCCCGCACGAGGCTCGCCTCGCCGGTCAGCATGCGCAGCTCCGCGTCGTTCAGCAGCAGGCAGTCGACCCGCGCGATCGTGTCCCACAGCTCCTCGCGCGCGGTCTCGATCCAGTAGTTCATCGAGTCCAGCGCCACGAAGCGCGCGCGCTCGCACTGCGCGGCCACCGCGCGCTGCAACGACGGCTGGATGTTGGCCAGGAACAGCACCTCACACGCGCGCGACTCCGCCGACAGCTTGGGCTCGAAAGCGCCGAACACCCCCAGCTGGGTCTCGTCGGTGTGGGCCGTGTTGAGGTCGTAGTCGTAGTGGCCCCGCCAGAAGAAGGTGCGCCCGCCGGCCACGCGCTCGATGTCCTCGCCGATCACCCCCCGGCGGCGCAGCACGTCGCGGTGCTCATCCGTGAAGTCCTCGCCCACCGGGCCCACCACGCGCACCTCGCCAAAGAACGACGCCGCCAACGCGAAGTGCACCGCCGAGCCGCCCAGCATGCGCTCGCGCGAGCCGAACGGCGTGGCGACCGTGTCAAAGGCGATCGAGCCCACTACGGTGACGGACATCGGCCGCGGACCCTATAGCCTGCGGACGAATGCGCGCGATCCAGATCAGCGAGTTCGGCGGGCCCGAGGTGCTGCGGCCCACCGAGCTGCCCGTGCCCGTGCCCGGGCCCGAGGAGGTCCTGATCCGTGTCCGCCGCGCCGGGATCAACTTCGCCGACACCCACACCCGCACCAACAGCTACGTGCGCGAGGCCACCCTCCCGCTCGTGCCCGGCACCGAGGTCGCCGGCACGATCGAGCACGGGCCCGAGGGCGAGCGCGCCGGCGAGCGCGTGGTGGCGCTCACCGGCGCCGGCGGGTATGCCGAGTATGCGATCGCGCCCCGCGCGCTGGCGTTCCCGATCCCGGACGGCGTCGACGACGGCACCGCGCTGGCGATCCTGATCCAGGGTCTCACCGCGTGGCACCTCTACCGCACCGCCGCGCGCGTGGGCGAGGGCGAGAGCGTGGTGATCCACGCCGCCGCCGGCGGGGTGGGCTCGCTCGCCACGCAGCTCGGCCACCCGCTGGGCGCGGGGCGGGTGATCGCGGTGGCCTCCTCCGAGGAGAAGCGCGCGCTCGCGCTGCAATTGGGCGCCGACGTGGCGGTCGACGCGCGCGCCGAGGGGCTCACCGAGCGGCTGCTCGAGGCCAACCACGGGCGCCAGGTGGATGTCGTGTTCGAAATGGCCGGCGGCGATGTGTTCGAGCGCTCCTACGACGCGCTCGCGCCGTTCGGGCGCCTGGTGGTGTGCGGCATCGCCTCGCGCCAGCCCAACCAGGTCGCCACCGGCTCGCTGCTGCGCCACTCGCGCGCGGTGATCGGGTTCTATCTCTTTCACTGCCTGGGCCACCCGGAGATGGTGGGCGGCGCGTTGCGGGAGCTGTTCGCGCGCGCCCAGCGGGGCGAGCTGCGCGCGGTGGTTGGGCGCACCTACCCGCTCGCGCAGGCCGCCCAGGCGCACGTGGACCTCGGCGCGCGCCGCACCACGGGCAAGCTCCTGCTGGATCCCACCCAATGAGCACCTTCGCCGAGCTCGGCCTCTCCGAGCCCACGCTGGAGGCGGTGCGCGAGCTCGGATACGAGTCGCCCAGCCCCATCCAGCAGCAGGCGATCCCGCCCCTGCTCGAGGGGCGCGACGTGGTCGGTCAGGCGCAGACCGGCACCGGCAAGACCGCCGCGTTCGGCCTGCCCATCGTCGAGTACGTCGACCCCGCGCAGCGCGTGGTGCAGGCGCTCGTGCTGACCCCCACGCGCGAGCTCTGCATCCAGGTCACGCAGGCGCTGCGCGCCTACGGCGCCCACCGCCAGGTCGATGTGGTGGCCGTGTTCGGCGGCGCGCCCATCAGGGGCCAGCAGGCGCAGCTGCGCGCCGGCGGCCACGTCGTGGTCGGCACCGTCGGACGGGTGCTCGATCTGATCTCGCGCCACTCGCTGTTGCTGCACGACTGCCGCTTCGTGGTGCTGGACGAGGCCGACGAGATGCTCGATCTCGGCTTTCTGGAGGATGTCGAGCGGATCCTCGCGCTCACGCCCGCCGGGCGCCAGACCGCGCTCTTCTCCGCCACGATGCCCGGCCCGATCCGGCGGCTCGCCGACTCCTACCTGCACGACCCCGTGACCGTCCAGATCGAGGCCGCCACGCTCACGATCGACACGATCGAGCAGTTCCAGCTGCCCGTCGAGTCGCGGCGCAAGTCGCAGGTGCTCTCCGAGGTGCTCGCCGCCGAGCGCGCCGGCCGCCCGCCCAGTCAAACGATCGTGTTCGTGCGCACCAAGATCCGCTGCGACCAGCTCTTCCGCCAGCTGCGCGACCGCGGCGCCAACGTACGCGCGCTCCACGGCGACATGACCCAGGGCGCGCGCGACGGGGTGATGCTCGCGTTCAAGGCCGGCCGCGTGCCGGTGCTCGTCGCCACCGACGTCGCCGCGCGCGGCCTCGACATCACCAGCGTGACCCACGTGGTCAACTACGACGTGCCCACCTCACCCGACATCTACGTCCACCGCGTGGGACGCACCGGGCGCGTGGGCCGCTCGGGGCGCGCCATCACCTTCGTCGAGCCCCGCCAGCGCCGCGAGCTCGAGGCGATCGAGCGCCACATCGGCACCTCCATCTCCCCGTGGCAGCCCGGCGCCACCGGCAGCCCCACCCCGCTGCGCGAGCGCCCGCGCCGCCACTCCAAGCCCCACGTCTCGCGCGACGGGCGCGAGCGCTACGCCAAGCTGATCGTCACCGGCGGCCGCGCCGCCGGCATCCAGGTGGCCGACATCGTGAGCGCCGTCACCGCCGCCGCCGGGCTCGACGGCGAGGCCGTGCGCGATGTGCTCGTGCTCGAGCGCTACTCCTTTCTCTCGGTCCCCGATCGAGAGGCGCCCCGCGTGATCGCCGCGCTCGCCGGGCGGCGCGTGCGCGGCCATCCACTGCAGGTGGAGCGCGTGCCGGCCTGAACCGCGGGTCGAGCGGGTACCCCCCTGAACCATGGTTCTCGCCCGTGCCGGCCCGACCGACCCAAACCCAAAGGAGGCCAACGATGCACACCACCACCGCCACGATGCACACCACCGAGGGCGACATCGTGTTCGAGCTCTTCGACGAGGAGGCGCCCAAGACGGTGGAGAACTTCCGCCGGCTCGCCTCCGAGGGGTTCTACGACGGCCTCACCTTCCACCGCGTGATCCCCGACTTCATGGT
>WQXW01000024.1 GCA_009781575.1 Solirubrobacterales bacterium | reverse complement strand
GAAGAACAGGAACTCGAGGTTCCGGTGCGGCGTGTCGCCGGGGCCGAGCAGGTTCCTGCCGGTGTCGGTCCCCATCGACCAGTTGTTGTGCTTGCCCGAGCCGTTGACACCCGCGTAGGGCTTCTCGTGCAGCAGGCACACCAAGCCGTAGCGGCGTGCCACGTTCTGCATGACCTGCATCGTCAGCTGCTGGTGGTCGGAGCCCACGTTGGAGTTCTCGAACACCGGCGCGATCTCGTACTGGTTGGGCGCCACCTCGTTGTGGCGCGTCTTCACCGGCACGCCCAGCTTGGCCAGTTCGCGCTCGGTCTCCAGCATGTACGCCAAGATGCGCTCGGGGATCGAGCCGAAGTAGTGGTCGTCCAGCTCGTGGCCCTTGGGCGGCTGGGCGCCGAACAGCGTGCGCCCCGTGGTCACGAAGTCGGGCCGTTCGAAGTAGTACTGCTCGTCGATCAAGAAGTACTCCTGCTCGGGCCCCACCGTGGTGAACACGCGCTCCGCATCGCTGTTGCCCAGCAGCCGCAGCGCGCGGATCGCGGCCCCCGACAGCGCGTCCATCGAGCGCAGCAGCGGGATCTTGTGGTCCAGCGCCTCGCCCGTCCACGACGTGAACGCGGTGGGGATGCACAGCAGCGCGCCGTTGGGGTTCTCGAGGATGAACGCCGGCGAGGTGGGGTCCCAGGCCGTGTACCCGCGCGCCTCGAAGGTGGCCCTGATCCCGCCGGTGGGGAACGACGACGCGTCCGGCTCGCCCTGGATGAGCTCCTTGCCCGAGAACTCCGCCAACGCGGTCCCATCGCCGGCCGGCGCGTAGAAGGAGTCGTGCTTCTCCGCCGTCGAGCCCGTCAGCGGCTGAAACCAGTGGGTGTAGTGCGTGGCGCCCCGCTCCAGCGCCCAGTCCTTCATCGCCTGCGCGATCGCGTCCGCCAGCGAGGTGTCCAGCGCCTCGCCCCCCTCGAGCGTCTTCTGCAGCGCTCTGTACACGTGCTTGGGCAGCCGGTGGCGCTGCACCGCGCGCGAGAACACGTTGCACGCGAACACCTGGTTGCCCGGCAGCGTGAGGTCCGGCGATCCGAGCCCGGTTCCGTTGGCGCTCCACTGCGCGGCGGTGACGTTTTGCTGGCGGGTCCTTGGCATTGGCCTCTTCGATTCCTCCTGGCGAGCAGTGACGAGCGACCCTCCCCCGGGAAGGCGCGGCAACCCACGCGGCGTGGGGCCGATCCGCATCGTAGTGCCAACCCCCGCGCCCGGCGTTCCCCGCCTGGCGAAATCGCGCCCCCGATCTTTCGACACCCGGCCAAGGCGCGCGGCGCGCGCGGCGCATCACGCGCCGGCGCCCGCGCCCGCGATCGAACACACCTGTCTGAGTGGCCGTTGGGGGATTCAAAAAGAGGATTCGTTCCGCGCGGAAGGAATCCAAAAAACAAAACGCGAAACGCTCGCCCCGAGCTCCCGCCGATCCGGGCTCCGGCCGATCCGGGCCCGTGAACGCTGCGGAGCCGTGCTCCTACGGAACCGCGCCCACCGGGCCCGACGAGACCGGTGGCTGGCCGGCGACCACCTGGCCGGTTTCCGCGTCCACGTGCGTGTGGAGCGGGCGCGGCGCGATGTGCGCCACCAGTTCGCCGCCCGGCTTTGCGCCCCCCGACAGGACCGCTCGCGCCCTGCCGGCCAGGCCGGCCGCGACCAGGTAGTGCACCGTGTGGAGCCCCGCCCTGACCGGCATCAGCTTCCAGGTGAACACGCGCGTGTGGCCCGGCGCGAGCGGCCCCAGCGCCCAGGTGTTGACGTACGCCGTGGTGCCGCCGCCGGTCGGGGCGAGCTGGACCGTTTCCACCGGCGGGTTGGCCACCGGGCCGGGGCTGGTCATGATCATCCACACCGGCCGGTTGGGGTCCGCAAGGTGGGGGTAGCGCGAGACGTAGTTGAGCGAGTCCACGGTCACCGCCACGTTGGGCAGCGTGCGCGTGCCCGCGTTGCGCACCGCGATTTCGAGCTCCGTGCCCCGCGCCAGCCGCTGCGCGTGGGGCAGGCGCGCGCGCACGACCTGGACCGTGAAGTCGCCGTGCGGTTCGTGCGCGTCCTGGCGCGCTTCGCCACAGCCCGCCGCCAGCGCCGAGAGCGCCGAGAGCGCCGCGGCGCACGCCGCCCACGCGCCCAGAAGTGGAGCCCTACGCCTCCTCACAGGGCTGCCACCATACCAGCGCGCACGACCCTCCGATGAGAGCCGCCGGCGCGCCCGCGCGGACCTGCTCGGCGTGCCCCCGCGCGGCTTCCGGTGGCGCCGCCGCGCGCCTCCCGGCGGCGTGCCGGTGGCGTGCCGTGAGGCCATCGCGTAGAGTTCAGATGGCGCGAAGCGCCTAGGCCACCCCTGAGGAGGGGCACCAACTTCATGGTTCGCAGTGTTGCCGAGCGGGCTTTCCTCCCCACGAGGAACCTGCTCGAGGAAATCGGGGACATGATGATCCTGACCGGCAGGACCGTCGTCTCTGCCCTGCGCCCGCCCTATCCCTACGGCGGCGAGTTCGTCTCCCAGTTCCTCTTCGCGCTGCGCCTCTGCTGGTTCCCGCTGCTGATCTCCACGGTCTGCTTCTGCTACGCCGCGCCCGGCCTGCAGGCGGCCAACTTCCTGCAGATCTTCGGCGCGCTCGACCGGCTGGGCGGCTTCTTCGTGCTGGCCGCGGTGCGCGAGATCGCGCCGATCGTGGACGCGATCGTGCTGGCCGGCGTGGCCGGCACCGCGATCACCGCCGACCTCGGCGCGCGCAAGATCCGCGAGGAGCTCGACGCGCTGCAGGTGCTGGGGGTCGACCCGGTCAAGAACCTCGTGGTGCCGCGCTTCCTGGCGCTGATGCTCGTGACCGGGCTGTTCGACATCTACGCGATCCTCTTCGGCATGTTCGGCGGGATCCTCGCCGAGCTGGTCAAGGGCGCGCCGCTCGGGCCCTTCTGGGCCACGTTCTTCGCCAACGCCTCCACCGTGGACCTGTGGGGCTCGGTGCTCAAGACCACCCTGTACGGCGCGATCATCGCGATCGTGTGCTGCTACAAGGGCATGACCGCCTCCGGCGGCGCCGAGGGCGTGGGGCGCGCGGTCAACCAGGCGGTCGTGATCGCCTTCATCGGCGTGTTCTCCTTCGACTACGTCTTCACGCAGACGCTGCTCGCCACCCATCCCAACATCCTGGTGATCAAGTGAACGGCCGCTCATCCGCCGTGGGCGGCATGCCGCGCGAATGGCTTGCCTCCACCGGCGAGATAGGGCGCTTCGTCACCACGGTGATGGGGCACGTGTACAGCCTGCGCGTGTTCCGCTTCTTCGGCGAGGCGCTGCGCCAGTCGGGCATCCTGATCGTCGGCTCCACCGCGGTGATCTGGGCGCTCGTGTTCATCATCGGGCTGGAGTGCGGCATCGAGGGCGCCTACTTCACCGAGTCCACCGGCACGCCCTCCTACTCGGGCGTGTTCACCGCGTGGTGCGACCTGCGCGAGCTGGTGCCCTACGCGTTCGGCTACATGATGGCCGCCAAGGTCGGCACCGGGATCGTGGCCGAGCTCGGCGCGATGCGCATCTCCGAGGAGATCGACGCGCTGGAGGTGATGGGCATCGACTCGATGGTCTTCCTCTGCGCCACCCGTCTTTTGGCCGCGTGGATGGTGCTGCCCTTCATGTACCTCGCCGCGATCGGCGCCGGCTTCCTGGCCTCCTACATCGCGGTGGTCCAGCAGGTCGGCACGGTCTCCTCCGGCGGCTACTTTTTGATCTTCTGGCAATTCCAGAATCCGCCCGACTTCTTATTCAGCTTGATAAAGGGCATGGCGATGGCCACCGCCATCGTGCTCGTCGGCTGCTACTACGGCTACAACGCCTCCGGCGGGCCGGTCGGCGTGGGCACCGCCACGGCCAAGTCGATGGTCCTGAACCTCGTGCTCGTCCACCTCATCGGCATGCTCGGCACCCAGGTCTTCTGGGGCTCCAACCCCCGCGCGCCGATCGGAGGCTGACGGTGGCCGCCCTCACGCCAGGCGCGCCCGCGCCCGCGCCCGCGCGCCCAGCGCGCCCATCCTCTCGGGGGAGGGAGCGCTAGATGGCGGTGCACCAGGGGATCGCCCACGAGGAGGAGTTCGAGTGGGGCGTCAACCGCCCCTCCGGCGCGCCCGACGCGGTCGAGTTCGTCGACGTGCACAAGACGTTCGGCAAAAACCACGTGCTCCGCGGGCTCAACATGGGGCTGCCCGAAGGGCAGGTGTCGATGATCATCGGGCCCTCCGGCACCGGCAAGTCGGTGTGCATCAAGCACATGGTCGGGCTGCTGTACCCCGACGAGGGCGACGTGATCGTGCAGGGCCAGTCGGTGCCGGCCCTCTCCGACGACGACCTCTTCGACATGCGCAAGAAGTTCGGCGTGCTCTTCCAGGACGGCGCGCTGTTCGGCTCGCTCAACCTCTACGACAACGTGGCGTTCCCGCTGCGCCAGCACACCGAGAAGGGCGATGAGGAGATCGCGGAGATCGTCAACCGCCGCCTGGGCGAGGTGGGGCTCAGCAACGCAGGGGGGAAGATGCCCAACGAGCTCTCCGGCGGCATGCGCAAGCGCGCCGGCTTCGCGCGCGCGCTCGTGCTGGACCCCGCGATCGTGCTCTTCGACGAGCCCGACTCCGGCCTCGATCCCGTGCGCACCGCGCTGCTGTGCGAGCTGATCAAGGAGGTCCACGCCGAGAACGGCGGCGCCTACGTGGTGATCACCCACGACATCATGAGCGCGCGGCGCGTGGCCGAGTACATCGCGGTGCTCTGGCGGGGGCGCATCGTCGAAGCGGGGCCCTCGCAGGAGCTGTTCGACTCCGACAACGCGTTCGTGCGCCAGTTCCTCTCCGGCGACTCCGTCGGGCCGCTCACGATGGAGTAGCGTCTCGCCGCGCGGTGGGCGCGGCTAGCCTTCCCACATGACCGCCGGCCGGGTCTTTCAAGCGATCACCACCGCCTGCGCGCGCCGCGCGCGGCTGGTCGCGATGCTCGCGGTGGCACTCGGGCTCGGCGGCGCCGCGCTGGCGCTGCGGCTGCACCCCAACGCCTCCACCGACACCTTCGTGAGCCGCTCCTCCGCCGACTGGCGCGCCACGCAGCGCTACTACCGCGCGTTCGGCGAAGAGCCCGTGCAGGTGCTGGTGCGCGGCAACCTCCAGCAGCTGCTGCTCTCCAACGACATCGCGCGGCTCGCCGGGCTGGAGGGCTGTCTCTCCGGCAAAGTGCCCGGTGCGGCGCTGGCCCAGGAGGGCGGCGCGCGCGGGCCCTGCGGGCAGCTCGACGCGCTGGGCGCGGTGAAGGTGGTGCTCGGCCCCGGCACCTTCATCAACGAGGCCGCGATCGAGGTCCAGTCGCAGTTCGCCACGCGCCGCGCCCAGGCCGAAGCGCAGGCGCGCCAGGCGCAGGAAGTGGTCTACCGCGCCGCGCTGCGCCGCGGCGAACCCGCCGCGCGCGCGCGTCAGTTGGGCCGGCAGGCGCACCAGGCCACGCTCAGCGGCTTCGCCGCCGAAGTCTCCGCGTTGGCGATGAGCTTCGGGCTGAGCGGCACGCCCAGCGTCTCCGAACCCCACTTCGTCTCCGCGCTGGTGTTCGACCCCGCCGCCACCGCCGGCACGCCCAAGCAGCGCTTCGCCTACCTGTTCCCCAGCCGCAACTCCGCGCTGATCTCGGTGCGCCTGCGCGCCGGCCTCTCCAGCGCCCAGCGCACGCGCGCGATCTCGCTGATCCGCGCCGCCACGGCCATGCCTCAGTGGCACCTCACCCACGGCGAGTCCTATCTGGTGACCGGCGAGCCGGTGATCGTCTCCGATCTCGCCAGCTCGATCACCCACTCGGTGCTGCTCCTGCTGCTGGCGGTCGCGCTGGTGATGGCGCTCGCGCTGGGTCTCATCTTCCGCGGCACCCCCCGCCTGCTGCCGCTCGCGATCGCGCTGCTCGCCTGCGCGCTCACCTTCGGCGCGCTCTCGCTCACCGGCTCCTCGCTCACGCTCGCACAGGTCGCGGTGCTGCCGGCGCTGGTCGGCCTGGCGGTCGACTACGCGATCCAGCTGCAGGCGCGCGTGGGGGAGGCGCTCGCCGGGGACGACGGGCCCGCGGCCGGCGGCGGGTCCGCGGCCGGCGTGGGGCCCGCGGCCGGCGTGGGGCCCGCGGCCGGCGTGGGGCCCGCCGTGGGGGCCGGCGAGGCGGGGGCCGGCGAGGGTCCGGCGGGGCGGGCGCGCGAGGACCCGGCGGGCGAGGCCCGCGTGGTGCGCGCGCTGCGGTACGCATCCCAGCACGGCGCGCCCACGATCGCGGCCGCCGCCGCGGCCGGGGCGGGCGCGCTGCTGGTGGTGGCGCTGTCGCCGGTGCCCACCGTGCGCGGCTTCGCGCTGCTGCTGGTGGCGGGCATCGCGATCGCGTTCCTGTGCGCGCTGAGCGTGGGCTCGGCGGCGATCGCGCTGGCCGCGCGCCCGCGCCGCGGCCCCACGCTCGCCACGGGGCGCGGGGCGACGGTGGCCCGCGCGCTGGACGCGCGCGTGGGCGCGGCGTGGCGCGGCGCGCGCGCGCTGCTGCAGGACAACCTCCTCACGCGCGGGCTGCCGCGCGCGGCCCTCCGCGGCGCGGCGCGCCGCCCGTGGACGCTGCTGGGGGCGGGGCTGGTCGCGGCGGCGCTCGGCTGGGGCCTCTCCACCCAGACCGCGGTGCAGACCGACACCACCAAGCTCGTGCCCCAAAACATGGCCTCGCTGCAGGCGCTGCAGCTGCTCGAGCGCGAAGCCGGCGTGGGCGGCGAAATCAACCTGATGGTGGGGAGCTCCAACCTGATGCGCCCGCGCGTGATCGAATGGATGAGCGCCTACCAGACCAGGGTGCTGGCGCGCTTTGGCTACAGCCCCTCCAAAGGTTGTGGCCGCGCCCAGCTGTGCCCCGCGTTCTCGCTGCCCGACCTCTTCAGCGGCGGCGAAGTGGGCGCGCCGCGCGCCGGCGCCGTTTCGAGGCTCACACCCGGCCAGGTGCGCGCGGTGCTGGACGCGATCCCGCCCTACTTCTCCCAGGCCGTGATCAGCCCGGATCGGCGCCTGGCGACGCTGGCGTTCGGCATACGGCTGATGCCCCTCTCCCAGCAGCAGCGGCTGATCGAAGCGATGCGCGCCGAGCTGCACCCGCCGCCCGGCGTGAGCGCGAGCCTCGTGGGGCTGCCGGTGCTGGCCGCCGCGGCCGACGCGCAGGTCTCCTCGGTGGGGCGGCGCATGGCGATGCTGGTGCTGGGGCTGGCGGCCGCCGCGCTGGTGCTGCTGATCGTGTTCCGCGGCGATCGCCGCCGCGCGCTCGTGCCGCTGCTGCCGGTGGTCATGGCCAGCGGCTGGTCCGCGCTGGTGCTGTTCCTGATGCGCGTGCCGCTCAACCCGATGTCGGTCACGCTGGGCACGCTCGTGATCGCGATATGCACCGAGTTCGCGGTGCTGCTGTCGGAGCGCTACCGCGGCGAGCGCGTCGCCGGGCGCGATCCCGCGCAGGCGCTGGCGCGCTCCTTCAGCGCCGCCGGCACGCCGATCGCGGCCTCCGCGGCCACCGCGATCGCCGGCTTCGGGGTGCTGGTGCTGTCGGACATCAACATGCTGCGCGACTTCGGGCTGGTGACCCTCGTGGACCTCACCGTGTCGCTGCTGGGCGTGATCGCGGTGCTGCCCGCCGCGCTGCTGGTGGCCGATCGCGGCGGTGTCGCGCTCGCGCGCCCCATCCCGCGCCAGCTGATCGACGCCGCCGGGCGGTTGCGCCGCACCCGCCGCGCCCGCCGCACCCGCCGCGCCGCCGGCCATGAGAGCGCGGTCTGAGGGGCGCGACTCCGCGCGCGGGGCGCCCCCGCCCCCGGGCGGGTTCTCGCCGCGCGCGGAGGCATCGCGGTACGGCCGCTACGTGGGCGTGATCGGGCTGGTGATCGTGGTGCTGATCACGCTCAACACGGTGCTGACCAAATCGAGGGCCGGCGCCGGCATCGCGCCCGGCGAGCGCGTGCCCCCCTTCGCGGTGCCGCTGGCCACCGGCACCCTGGAAGGCGACGCCAACTTCGCGGTGCGCCCCAACGAAGGCTCCGCGGGGCAGCGCGCGGCGTGCACGGTGGTGGGCGCGCGGATACTCAACATCTGCCAGCTGTACGAGCGCGGGCCGGTGGTGCTGGCGCTGTTCGTCAACAGCGGCTCCTGCGCGCACGTGCTCGACCGCCTGCGCGCGCTGGCGCCGCAGTTCCCGGGGGTCAGCTTCGCGGCGGTGGCGATCCGGGGCGACCGCCGCGCGCTGCGCGCGCTCGTGCGCGCGCGCGCGCCGAACATCCCGGTGGGCTTCGATCGCGACGGCGCGCTGGTATCTCTCTACAAGATGATCAGCTGCCCTCAGATCACGCTCGCCGAACCGGGCGGCACAGTGCAGAGCCGCGCGCTGCTGGAACTGCCCTCGCTCGCCACGCTGCGCGCGCGCGTGGCGGCCCTGGAGGCGTCGGCGCGCCGCCACCACGGCTGGAGCCCGCCGGGGCGATGAGCGGCGAGCCGCTGCTGGGGTGGTGTGGGGAGGAGGTCGCACAGGAGCTGCCCCAGCTGCGGCTCGCGTGGGTGGAGGCGGCCGTGTGCGGTGGATCGCCCACGCGTGGCGCGCCGCGCGCGCTGCGCGAGCGGCTGCGCGAGCTGTCCAACCGCCTCGGCGGCGCGCGCGCGATCGCGGTGCGCCGCGAGCCAGTGCCCTCGGCCTACCGCGTGCTGTTCCGCCACATCGGGATGGACCCCGACGTGGTGCGCACGCCGGTGGAGGCCGCGATGTTCGCGCGCATGATGGAGGGGGGGTTCGTGTCGCGCAACCTGCTGGAGGACGTGCTGCTGGTGGCGCTGATCGACACCTCTGTGCCGGTGTGGGCGCTCGACGCCGACACGCTGGCGCCGCCGCTGGGCATCCGCCTGAGCGGCGAGCGCGAGTGGCTGGGGCTCGGCTCCGCCGCGATCGCGCTGCCGGCGGGACGGCTGGTGATCGCCGACGGCGAGCGCGCGCTGGCGCAGCTCTTCGGCGAGGTCGCCCCCGGGCACCGCGCCGGCGGCGCCACCGAGCGCGTGGCGCTCTTCGCGCTCCAGGTCGCCGGCGTGCCGTGGCTCCACGTCGAAGAGGCGCTGTGGATGTGTCGAGTCGCGCTCGAAGGGCTGTAGACTCTTGGGACGTTCCCTGCGCGAGGAGGCGGGCAGATGATCGCACCAGAGCAGCTCCACAGCTCTCGCATCCCCGGTGGTGCGCCCCGGGATGGCGCCCCCACGTGGGAGCGCGGCGGGCGCGACGAGTGGGACGGCCGCGACGCGCGCGTCGCCACGCTGGACGCCCCACAGACGGCCACGCTGAGCGCCGGACACGCCGCCACGCTGAGCGCGCGACACGATCTCAAGGCGCAGATCTCGAGGCTCGAGCGCGAGCTGTCGGCGGAGATCGCGGAGGGCTTTCCCCACATCTCGCCCGGCCCGGCGGCTCAGGACGCGTGCGGCCCGCGCCTGCTGTCACTGAGCGAGCTGGAGCGGCTGCGCGACACGCTGGTGGCGCGCCTCTCGGACGCGCGCGCCAGCGCGCGCGAGCGCGCGGAGCACGAGCGGCGCGCGCGCCAGCTGCTGGAGCGGATGAAGGAGGAGCCGCGCCGGTACAAGTTCGTGCGCCTGCCGGTGGTCGATCTCGGCGAGCGCGGGTGCGGCTACTGGCACGTGCGCCCGCGCCTGGGCCTGATCGGCATGCTGGCCGGCTGGTGGCAGCTCAAGCTCTCGTCGGGCTGTCCGTTAGCCAGGGGTCGCGCTGCGGCGCGGCCCGGGACGTTTCCAGCATCATCACCAGTGTGCGCCGCTGACGGTCGGTCATCGAGCCGATGGTCTTGTTCTCCGAGATCCCCACGCCGGAGAGGAATTTGCGGCAGCGTGTCTGGCCCCACCGTCGCTGACTCCTCAGCAGGTCGGCCACGGCCATGCTGGTGGCCTCCCAGGGGCACGCGCGGAGCACGTCGGTGACCTCGGTTTCGCCGACCGCAACCCGGCGCTTGAGGTCGGCGCGCGCGAGGCGCACCTCGTTGGCGCGCTGCAGCGCGCGCATGTACTGAGGGCCGGCAGGGGCGATCGTCGCTGTCGCGTTCATGTCGTGCACACTCCCCGTCGCCACCGCGGGTGAGCCCGCGGCGCGACATCCTCGCTTGTGGATCGTGATCGGGAACTTCGTCTAGGTCACCGGAGCGGGCCCTGTCGAGCCCTTCCGCACCCCCCAGCGACACCGCTCTGCCGCTTGGTCGGTACGCCTCCTCCGATGAGCGAAGTCCTCAAGCTACGCAGCGGGGCGGCGACGGTCAACCTTCCCCCGCGCGGAACCTGCGCTAGAAGCGAGCTTTTTCGTCCCGCCCGCGACTTGTGAGGAAATGGACAATCAGGCGGGGCCCGGCAGCGGTCCGTGCTCGGCCTCGAACTGGCGCTTGACGGTGTCGAACGCGTCGAGCGCGCGGTCGAGCGTGGCGCGGTCGTGGGTGGCCATCACCGAGGTGCGCAGCAGCGCGTGGCCGGGGGGGACCGCGGGGTGGAGCGCGCAGTTGGTGAACACGCCCTCGTCGTAGAGCGCGCGCCACAAGAGCCCCGCCTTCCAGTCGTCGCCGACCAGCACGGGCACGATCGGCGTGGAGAGGCGCTCGCGGGGCGCATCGTCGCCCGGGCCCACGCGCACCGGTTCGCCCTCCAGGGTGCGAAACCCGAGCGCGCGCAGCCCCTGCGCGAAGTGGCGCGCGTTGTCGAGCACCGCGTCCAGCAGCGGCGGGCCGTCGGGCGAGCGCACGATGTGAAGCGCGGCGAGCGCGGCGCCGAGCGCGGCGGGCACGGAGGAGGCGGTGAAGAGAAAAGGCCGCGAGGCGATGCGCAGATACTCGATCACCTCGGCGGGCCCCGCGACGAAGCCGCCACAGGAGGCGAGCGACTTGGAGAAGGTCCCCATGCGCAGGTCCACGCGATCCTCCACCCCCAGGAGCTCGCACACGCCGGCGCCGCGCGCGCCGAGCACACCGGCGCCGTGGGCCTCGTCGACCATCAAGCGCGCGCCGTGGCGGTGGCAGAGCTCGGTGATCTCAACCAGCGGCGCCACGTCGCCCTCCATCGAGAACACGCCGTCGACGACCACCAGCACCCCGCCGCCGTCCTCGTGGGCCCGCTCGAGCGCGCGCTCGAGCTTGTCCAGGCGCCCGTGGCGGAAGGGCCGCAGCTTCGCCCGCGAGAGCAACGCGCCGTCGAGGATCGACGCGTGGTCGGCGGAGTCGACGATCACGGTGTCGGAGGGCGAGAGCAGCGTGCCGAGCGTGCCCACGTTGGCCTGGTGGCCGGTGGTGAACACGATCGCGTCGTCGGTGCCGATCCACTCGGCCAGCTCGTGCTCGAGCTCGAGGTGCAGCGGCGTGGTGCCGTTCAACAGGCGCGAGCCGGTCAGCCCGGTGCCGTAGCGGTGCAGCGCGTCGAGCGCGCCCTGGAGCACGCGCTCGTCGGCGGTCAGCCCGAGGTAGTTGTTGGAGGCCAGCATGATGCGGGGCGCGCCCTCCATCTCGACCACCGGCATCGCCGGCGACTCGACCGTGCGGAAGTACGGCAGCAGATCGGCCTCGCGCGCGGCGGCAAGCATCTCCTCGCGCTCGTGGCCGCGCGTCTTTGCGAAGACATCCACCGAGGTCGTCATGAGAGGTGGGCAGAGGTGGTCATGGCCTGGCGCGATGTGGGAAGGGAAGGTAGGGTGGGCCGGGCATGGCCGTGTCAGACCTCTCGAGCACGACGGGCGTGGAGGTGCGCCCCGTGCGCTCGCGGGGGGAGATGCGCAGGTTCGTCAAGCTCCCGTGGCGGCTGTATCGTAACGAGCCCAACTGGGTGGCGCCGTTGCTGGGGGACGTCAAGAAGCGACTCGACCGTGGGCGCAACCCGTTCTTCGGCCACGCGGAGGTGGAGTACTTCCTCGCCTGGCGCGACGGCCGGCCGGTGGGGCGGGTGAGCGCGCACATCGATCGCAACCTCAACTCCTTCCAGGACAACGAGTGGGGCCTGTTCGGCTTCTTCGAGTGCGAGGACGACCCCGAGGCGGCGCGCGCGCTGCTGGACAGCGCGGCGGCGTGGCTGCGCGGGCGCGGGCGCGACCGCATGGTGGGCCCG
>WQXW01000023.1 GCA_009781575.1 Solirubrobacterales bacterium | reverse complement strand
GGCGGAGTCGCCGCGCGGCTCAGTGGTCGCGCTCACAGCAATCCCTCCTCCTCCGGCAGGCCGAACATCACGTTGAGGTTCTGCACCGCCTGCGAGGAGGTGCCCTTCCAGAGGTTGTCGATCGCGGAGAACACCAGCACCTTGCCGGTGTGGCGATCGGCGGCCGCGAAGATTCGGCAGTAGTTTGTCTCGCGCACCTCGCGCACGCCCGGCGGCGCGGCGGCCACCTCCACGAACGGCTCGCGCTCGTAGGCGCGCGCGTACAGCTCGGCCAGCTCCTGTGCCCGCACCGGCCGGGTGGGCGTGACGTAGCAGCTGGCCATCTCGCCCTGGTCCAGCGAGACGAGGTGCGCCTGGAACTGCACCGCCAGCCCCGCACCCAGCGCGCCCAGCTGCTCCTCGATCTCGGGGGTGTGGCGGTGGCCGGCGACCTGGTAGGGCGTGATGTTCTCGGCCGCGTAGGAGAGGTGCGCGACCTCTGCCGGCGCGCCGCGGCCCGCCCCCGAGAGCCCCTGCTTGGCGTCGATCACCACGTCCGCCAGCAGGCCCGCGCGCGCCAGCGGGGCCAGCGCCAGCACCGCCGCGGTGGGGTAGCAGCCGGGATTGGCCACGATGCTCGCCGCGGCGATCCGCTCGCGGTGCAGCTCGGTGAGGCCGTACACCGCCTGCGCCAACAGCTCCGGGCGGGGGTGGGGCCCGTACCAGCGCTCGTAGGTGGCCCGGTCGGAGAGGCGGAAATCGGCGCTCAGGTCGATCACGCGCGCGCCCCGCTCGTGCAGGAGCGCGACCGCCCCCGCGGCCGCCGCGTGCGGGTAGGCCACGATCGCCGCGTCCAGCTCCTCCAGCGGCGCGCGCTCGAGCTCGCCGATCTCGAGCGGCACGCGGTAGCGCGGATAGAGCTCCTCCAGCGCGCGGCCCTCGGGGGCGCGCGCGGTGAGCGCGGCCAGCTCGAAGCCGGGGTGGCGCCAGAGCAGGTGCGCGGCCAGCGCGCCCGCGAAGCCGGTGGCGCCGGCCACCAGCACGCGGGGCGACCCGGGGCGGAAGCGCTGCTCAGCCACGCAGCTCGCCCCCCAGCCGCTCCAGCGCCTCCACGATCCGCGCGCGCAGCGGCGCCACCTGCGCGTCGCTCAGCGTGCGCTCCGCCGAGCGGAAGCTGAGCGCCAGCGCCAGTGAGCGCCGCCCCTCTCCGATCTGCGGCCCGCTGTACACATCGAACACGTGCGCGTCGTCCAGCAGCTCCCCGCCGGCCGCGCGCACGGCCGCCAGCGCCTGCGCGGCGGGCACATCGAGCGCCAGCACCACCGCCAGGTCCTGGCGCAGCGCGGGGAAGGAGATCAGGTCGCGGTACCCCCGCTCGTGCTGCGCCAGCGCGATGAGGCGATCCAGATCGATCTCCATCGCCACCGGCGCGCGCCCCTCGCCGCCCGGCGCCGCCGCGGCGGCGGAGTCGAGCTCCCACGCGCGCGCGATCAGCGGATGGAGCTCGCCGAGCCAGCCGAGCACCTCCCCGCCGGCGGCCTCCTCACCGGCGAGCTCCTCACCGGCCACCACCCGCGCGCTGCGCCCGGGGTGCAGGAACGGCGCCGGCGCGGGCTCGCGCGCGCAGCTCACCTCGACGCCCAGCGCGCCGGCCAGCGCCTCGAGCAGCGCCTTCATCGCGAAGAAGTCGGCCTGGGGCGGGCGCGGCTCGCCCCAGCTGGCCGGGCGCACCGCGCCGCGCACCAACACGGCCAGCGAGCGGTGCTCGTGCACGCCGGTTTCGCGCTCCGCGCCGCCCTGGCCCCCGGCGCCGTCGGAGGCGAAGATCGTGCCGACCTCGAAGAGCCGCAGCTCCTCCACGCCGCGCGCGACGTTCAACGCGGCCACATCCAGCAGCGAGCCGAGCAGCGTGGTGCGCAGCAGCGAGTGCTCCGTGGAGAGGGGATTTCGCAGCGGGACCGCGCGCACGCGCCGCTCGTCGTCGGGCGCGAGCCGCAGGCGATCGGCGAGCGCGGGTGAGGTGAACGTCCACCCCACCACCTCGTACAGGCCTCGCCCGGCCAGCACGTCGAGCGCGCGGCGGCGCAGCCGTTGCGCAGCGGTGAGCCGGCCGTAGGCGCCGCGCCGGCGCGGCAGCGTCGCGGGCAGCCGCTCGAGCCCGTCGATGCGCGCGACCTCCTCGATCAGATCGGCCTCGCGCGTCACGTCGTGGCGGCGCAGCGGCGGCACGCTCACATCCAGTCCGTCGTCGGCGTCGGCCGTGGCGAAGCCCAGCGCCTGCAGGATCTCGCGCTGGCGCGCGCGCGCGACCGGCACGCCCAGCACCTCGCGCACGCGCCGCTCGCGCAGCCGTATCACCGCGGGCGCCGGTCCCGGCCCGCCCACGTCGATCGTGCCGGGCACGGTGCGCGCGCCGCACAGCGCCACCATCAGTTGCGCGGCCATCGCCTGCGCCTCCGTGCACTGCTCCGGCGCGAGGCCCTTCTCAAAGCGCGAGGACGCCTCGCTGCGCAGGCCCAGCGCCCACGAGGTGCGGTGGATGTTGGGCCCGTTCCAGTTGGCCACCTCCATCAGCACACGCCGTGTGGAGGCCTGCACCTCCGAGCGCTCCCCGCCCATCACGCCGGCGATCGACGTGGGCCCCTCGCCGTCCTCGATCACGACCATCTCCTCGTCGAGCGCGCGCTGCTCGCCGTCCAGCGTGACCACGCGCTCTCCCTCGTGCGCGCGCCGCACCGTGAGCCGCCCGCCCGCGACCCAGTCGAAGTCGAACGCGTGCAGCGGCTGGCCGGTCAACCACATCACGTAGTTGGTGATGTCCACCACGTTGTTGATCGGCCGCTGCCCGGCCGCGGAGAGGCGCGCCTTCAGCCACGGCGGCGAGGGCCCGATCTCCACCCCCTCGAAGAGGCGCGCGGTGAAGCGCGGGTTCAGCTCCGGGCACTCGACGTTCACCTGCACCCCCGCGAGCGGGCCGAACGAGCCGGGGTCCTCGCGCCACGGCTCCGGCGCGAGCGGCGCGCCGGTGGCGGCGTGCAGCTCGCGCGCCACGCCATATACGCCGAGGCAGTCGGGCCGGTTGGGCGTGACCTCGAGCTCGAGCACCGCCGTTGCGAGCGGCAACAGCTGCGCGAGCGGCGTGCCGGGCTCGGGCGCGCCACCGTCGAGCCCGTCGAGCACGAGGATGCCCTCGTGGCCGGGGCCGATCTGGAGCTCGTCCTCGGCGAGGATCATCCCTTCGGAGGCCACCCCGCGCAGCGTCGCCGCGCGCAGCGCGCTGCCGTCGGGCATGCGCGCGCCCGGCAGCGCCACCGCGACGCGCTGACCGGCGGCGACGTTGGGCGCGCCGCACACGATCGTGGCCGGCCCCTCGCGCGCGCCGCCGAGGTCCACCTCGCACACGCGCAGCCGGTCGGCCTGCGGGTGTGCGCGCACATCCAGCACGCGCCCGACCACGAAGCCCTCGACGCCGGCCACGCCGTGGCGGTGCACCGCCTCGACCTTGGTGCCGGTCATCGTGAGGCGCTCCTCGATCTCCTCCACCCCCAGCGGCGGATCGCAGTATTCCCGCAGCCACTCCAGCGGCACCCTCATCGGAACTGCTCCAGAAAGCGCACGTCGTTCTCGAACAGCAGGCGCAGGTCGGGGAAGCCGTGGCGCAGCATCGCGATGCGCTCCACACCCATCCCCCACGCGTATCCCTGCACCCGCTCGGGGTCATACCCCGGCGCGTTGCGCTCGGTGGTGGGTATGTGGCGGTACACGTCGGGGTCGACCTCGCCGGCGCCCAGCACCTCCAGCCACCCCTCCCCCTTGCACAGCGCACAGCGCGAGCCGTCCCGCATGAACCCGTTGCCGGAACAGTGAAAACAGGAGACATCCACCTCGACGGAGGGCTCGGTGAAGGGGAAGAAGTGCGGGCGCAGCCGCACCTCGCGCTGCTCGCCGAACACCGTGCGCGCGAACGCCAGCAGCGTGCCCTTCAGGTCGGCCAGCGTGATGTCCTCGTCGACCGCCAGGCCCTCGATCTGGTGGAACTGGGGGGTGTGGGTGGCGTCGCTGTCGGGCCGGTACACCCGTCCGGGGATCACCACATACAGCGGCGGCGGGTGGGCCTCCATCGCGCGCACCTGCATCGGCGAGGTGTGCGTGCGCAGCACCACCTCATCGGAGATGTAGAAGGTGTCGGTCTCCGCGCGCGCGGGGTGCGCGGGCGCGTGGTTGAGCGCGTCGAAGTTGTAGTGCACCGTCTCCACCTCGGGTCCCTCCAGCACGGTGAACCCGAGGCCCATGAAGATGTCCTCCAGCTCGCGCGCGGTCGCGGTGAGCACGTGCAGGCGCCCCACCGGCTGGGCGGGCGCGCCCGGCAGGGTCACGTCGATCCCCTCGCCGCGCAGCCGCGTGTCGAGCTCGCGCTCCTGGAGCGCGCTCGAGCGCTCAGCGATCAGCGCCTCGAGCGCCTGGCGCGCCTCGTTGGCGGCCCTGCCCACCGCCCCCCGCTCCTGCGCGGGCAGCTGGGCGACGCCGCGCAGCATCACCGGCAGCTCGGCCCTTCGCCCGAGGTAGCGCACGCGCAGCTCCTCCAGCGCCTCGCTGGAGGGCGCCCCGGCGATCGCCATCTGCGCCTCCTCGCGCAGCTGCTGTATGCGCTCGATCATCGCGGTGGCAGCGGGGCGGTCCCGCCTCCGGATGTGGGGATGAATGCGTCTCGAACACACCTGTCTGAGGCGCCGTTGGGGGATTCAAAAAGAGGATTGGTTCCGCGCGGAACCAATCCAAAAAACAAAACACGCAACGGACGGAGCTCGACCGAGCAGCGCCCAGAAAAGATCATCACGCGCGGACCCTAGTTGAGTTGGAATCGCCGTCGCGGGTGATCTCGTACAGAGCCACCGCCGCGGCCATCGCCGCGTTGAGCGACTCGCCCGCGATCGGGATGTGCGCCACCAGATCGCACTCGCCGATCACCTCCTCGGGCAGCCCCTCCCGCTCGGCGCCGACCAGCAGGGTGAGCGCGCCGGCCCGCCGGGCGGCGAGCGCCTGGAGCGGGATACCCCGACGCGGAGCCAGCGCCACCCGCAGGCCGGGGAGCGCGGCGATCGAGCCCGCGCGTGCGAGGGGCACGGTGAAGATCGCGCCCATGCTGGCGCGCACCGCCTTGGGCGAATGGGGATCGGCGCAGCGCGGCCCCAGCGCCACACAGGATGCGCCGAAGGCCTGCGCGCAGCGCAGCGCGGTGCCCACGTTGCCGGGGTCGCCGATCGCGTGCAGGTAGAGGCACAGCCCCCCCGCGGGCGCGGGCGCCCACCGTTGCTCATAGATCGCGATCACGCGCGTGCCCGAGCCGAGCGAGGAGAGCGCGCGCATGGTGTGAGCGTCGACCTCGTGAAAGCCCGGCTCCCCGAGCGCGCTGGAGGCCAGGCGATAACCCGCCAGCGCCGGCCGTCCCGCGGCGCGCGCGGCGCCGATCAGATCCTCGCCCTCGGCCACGAAACGCCCGCTGCGCTCGCGCTCGCGGCGGCGCGCCAGCCGGCGCAGCTCCTTCAGGCGGGGATTGTGTGGAGAGGTGATGTTCATCGGTGTGAGTGGGGCGTGTGTGGATACAAAAAAGGCGCCGTCTGGGGAGAGCGGCGCCCGGGAGGCTTTCGGATGTCGGTCGCGGGTCAGGCAGCCGACGCCTCGCGGGCGAGCTCGGCAAAGCGTCGGAAGGTCTCGGGATCGCGCACCGCGATGTCGGCCAGCACCTTGCGGTCGAGCTGCACGTCGGCCTTCGAGAGGCCGTGCATCAGCTGCGAGTAGCTCATGCCCTGCTCGCGCGCGGCCGCGTTGATGCGCGTGATCCACAGCCGGCGGAAGTCGCGCTTGCGGTTGCGCCGGTCGCGGTAGGCGTAGGCGTCGGCCTTCATCAACGCCTCCTTGGCGCGACGGTAGCCGGAGTTCGCCTCACCGCGGTAGCCCTTGGTGAGCGCCAGCGTGGCGCGCCGCTTCTTGCGCGCGTGGATCGAGCGCTTGACCCTCACGAGGTCCTCAGCATCTGCTTGACCCGCCGCGCGTCCTCCGGAGCGAGGATCTTCGCTTTGGAGAGCGCGCGCTTGCGCTTGGGCGACTTCTTCTCGAGGATGTGGCTGGTGAAGGCGTGCCGGCCGCGCACCTTCCCGGAGGCGGTCAGCTTGAAGCGCTTCTTGGCGCCCGAATGCGTCTTGGACTTCGGCATGCGAGCCGAAGATTATGACACGGTTGGAGGTGCGCTCGCGACGGAGGGCGCGCTGGCCGCCGGCGGTGCGCTCGCGGCTGGCGGCACGCTCGCGGCTGGCGGCACGCTGGCGGCTGGCGGCACGGGGGCCGCTGGCGGCACGCTCGGCACCGGCGGCGCGCTCGGGGCGGGCGGCGCGGCGGCGCCGGCCGCGTCGGGCTCGTGGGAGTTGGGCGAGCCGCCGTCCACGCGCCCCGCGAGCACGGCCTTGGAGGGCGCGAGCATCATGGTCATGTTGCGCCCCTCCTGGAGCGGGCGCTGCTCGACCACGCCCAGCTCGGAGAGCTCCTCGGCGAGGCGGTCGAGGATCGCGGTGCCGCGCTCGGGGTGGGTGACCTCGCGGCCGCGGAACATGATCGTGACCTTCACCTTGTCGCGGTGGCGCAGGAAACGCTCCACGTGGCCCTTCTTGGTGTCGTAGTCGTGCTGGGCGATCTTGGGGCGGAACTTGATCTCGCGCACCGTGATCTGCTGCTGGTGCTTGCGCGCCTGCTTCTGCTTCTGCGCCTGCTCGTACTTGTACTTGGAGTAGTCGAGCACGCGGGTCACCGGCGGGCGCGCCTCGGGCGCGACCTCCACCAGATCCAGTTCGCGCTCCTGGGCGAAGCGCAGCGCCTCTGGTGTCTTCATCACGCCGACCTGGTTGCCCTGGTCGTCGATCACGCGCACCTCGGGAACGCGAATGCGCTCGTTGATCCTCGTGAGGTCCCGCTCGGGCGGGCGCCGGTCGTACCTACGGGGGACCGGCACTAGCTGAGGTGGCTGCGCCTCAAGCGGAGTGCTGGGCGCGGCGCATGGATGGGATCCGAAGCTTCAAGGCGGCCGAGTATAGCGTGGCTGTGCGCCCGCGCAAGCGCCTTCACGAGGCGCGCGCGGCCACCCGCGCGGCCACCCGCTCGGCCAGCCGCTGGGCGAGCTGCTCGGGCGCGACGCCGCGCTCCTCCCCGCGGTGGCGCTCGCGCACCGACACCGTGCCCTCGGCGCTCTCGCGCTCGCCCACGACGAGCATGTGGGGGATCTTGCGCAGCTCCGCCTCGCGCACCTTGCGCCCCAGCGACTCGGAGCGATCGTCGAGCTCCACGCGCAGGCCGTGCGCGCGCAACAGCTCGGCCACCGAGGCCCCGTAGGGACCGGCGCGCTCGGAGATGGTGAGCACGATCGCCTGCACCGGGGCCAGCCACAGCGGCAGCTCGCCGGCGTAGTGCTCGATCAGGATCCCGATGAACCGCTCGAAGGATCCCATCAGCGCGCGGTGGATCATCACCGGCCGGTGCTCTGAGTTGTCGGCTCCGGTGTAGGCGAGCGCGAAGCGCTCCGGCATCGAGTAGTCGAGCTGCACGGTGCCCAGCTGCCAGGAGCGCCCGATCGAGTCGCGCATGTGCAGGTCGATCTTCGGCCCGTAGAAGGCGCCGTCGCCGGGGTTGAGCTCATACTCGATCCCCTCCGAGCGCAGCGCGCCGTGCAGCGCGGCCTCGGCGCGGTCCCACATCTCATCGCTGCCCATGCGCCGCTCCGGTCGGGTGGAGAGCTCCAGGCGCGGCTCGAAGCCGAACAGCTCATAGATGTAGAAGCCGAAGCGCAGGCACTGCACCACCTCGCGCTCGACCTGCTCCTCGGTGCAGAAGATGTGCGCGTCGTCCTGGGTTATGTGGCGCACGCGCAACAGGCCGTGCAACACGCCGGAGGGCTCGTGGCGATGGACCAGGCCGGCCTCGGAGTAGCGGATCGGCAGGTCGCGGTAGGAGCGGCGCGCGTCGCGGTAGATCTGGATGTGCGCGGGGCAGTTCATCGGCTTCAGCCCCGCCGTGCGCTCGTCCATCTCGGTGAAGTACATGTGCTCGCGGAACTTCTCCCAGTGGCCCGACTGCTTCCACAGCTCCACGTCGTAGAGGATCGGGGTCTTCACCTCCTCATAGCCGCGCGCGCGGTTCTGCTCGCGCCACAGCTCGGTGAGCGCGTTCCACACCGCCATGCCGGCCGGCTTCCAGAAGGGCCCGCCCGGTGAGAGCTCCGAGAAGGTGAACAGCTCGAGCTCGCGCCCCAGCCGGCGGTGATCGCGCGCGCGCGCCTGCTCGAGGCGCTCGAGATGCTCCTCGAGCTCCGCCTTTGAGAAGAACGCGGTGCCGTACACGCGGGTGAGCATCTGGCGGGAGGAGTCGCCGCGCCAGAACGCGCCGGCCAGCGATTGCAGCTTGAACGCCCGCACGGTGGCGGTCGAGGGCGCGTGCGGGCCGCGGCAGAGGTCGGTGAAGGGCCCGTTGCGATAGAGCGACACCGTCTGGAGCGGCTCCCGCGGGTCGTCGGCGCCGGCCACCAGGTCGTCAATCAGCTCGACCTTGTAGTGCTGGCCCTCCTCCACGAAACGCGCGCGCGCGTCGGCGACTGCCACGTCGCTGCGCTCGAACGGCTCGGCCGCCTTCACGTGGGCGCGCATGCGCTCTTCGATCGCGGGCAGATCGTCGGGTGTGAGCGTCACCCCGTCGGGGAAGTCGAAGTCGTAGTAGAAGCCGTGCTCGATCGCGGGGCCGATCGAGACCTGCACGCCGGGATACAGCTCGGTGACCGCCGTGGCCAGCACGTGGGCGGCGTCGTGGCGGATCAGCCGCAGCGCCTCCTCGCCGCTCGAGGGCGTGAGGATCGAGATGTGCGCGCCGTCGGGCAGCGCCCGCGCCAGGTCGCGGATCTCCGCGTGCTCACCGATCTCGGGGTGGCTCACCTCCACCGCCAGCGCCGCGCGCGCCAGGCCGGCGCCGATCGCGGCGGCCGCGTCGGCGCCGGTGGCGCCGTCGGGCAGCTCGAGGGCGCTTCCGTCGGGCAGCGTCACGGTGATGGGCATCGCAGGCGCTGCAGGCTACCGTGGCGCGCCGCTCGCGCTCACCCGGCCGAGCAGCGGCCGTTTCGTGTTTTGTTTTAAGGATTGGTTCCGTGCGGAACGAATCCTCTTTTTGAATCCCCCAACGGCGACTCAGACAGATGTGCTCGAGGCCGGGCCGGATTCCAAGCGGGCACGGAACGCAACGCGCCGGGCGGGAATGAGTTGTACTTGTTCGGATGCCGAGGAGGCTTGCGCAGCTGCTGAGGATCGCGGGGCCGGGGAGGTGGCGCCCCGCTCCATTCGCCGCGGCGCTCCTCGCCGGCGTGGCGGGCGCGGCGCTCATCGGCCTGCCGTCCTCGCAGGCGATCGTGTCGGCGCCGGCGCAGAACATCGTCGGCAATCAGACGCTCGCCGCCGGCCAGCAGCTCGCCTCGCCCGGCGGGCAGTATGTGCTCGAGCTGGCCGCCAACGGCCGCCTGCAGGAGACCTTCAACGGCGGCCAGCTCGTGTGGCAGACGACCGCCGGCGCCGCCGGCGACCATGCGCTGCTGCAGCCCAACGGCAATCTCGTGCTGGTCAACAGCGCCGGCCAGACGCTGTGGAGCGCCAACTCCAGCGGCACCGGCTGCCCGACGCTCGACCTGCAGCGCGACGGCAACCTCGTGATCTACGACCCCGCGAAGGTGGCGTTCATGACCGGCATGGTCCACACGCTGGCGCCCGGTCAGGAACTGAGGCCCGGCTGGATCCTGTACGCGCCCAACGGCTTCTACTACGTGGTGATGCAGGTCCAGGGCAACCTGGTGCTCTACAACGACGCCGGCAAGGCGCTGTGGAGCACGCCCACCGCCGGCAACACCGGCGCCTACGCGGTGATGCTCACCGACGGCAGCTTCAACCTCTACTCCGCCGCGCACAGGCTCCTGTGGAGCACCGGCACGGCCGGCAACCCCGGCGCCACGCTGGACGTGCAGTCCGACGGCAACCTCGTCATCTACACCAAGACCGGCGCGGCGCCGTGGTCCAGCAAGACCCACGGTGCGGCCAACAACGGCAGGGACATCGACCCCAGGGGACCGGCGGGCTCCACGATTCCCTGCCCCGCGCCACCCCCACCGCCGCCACCACCCCCGCCGCCGCCACCCCCGCCGACCGTGATCGTCGAGCACGTGCCCATCCCACCGCCGAAGCCGCGACATGTGCGGGTGAAGGTGACCGTCAAGTGGAGCTGGAACGGCGCCTCAACGAGGATGGACAGGCTCACGGTCGGGCGAATGCCCCGCGCCACGAGCTTGCGCGTCGCCTACGAGCACGGCACGGGCCGTCACCGCTGGCACATCCGCACAGCGTCGACGACGCGCAAGCTGCGAGCGCTGATCGGGTGGCTGAAGGGCCGGCGGTACCGGCCCGGCGATCGGTTGTCGCTCGACATCCGCCGCGCCGGCTGGGTGCCGGAGCGCGCCGCCTTCACGATCCGGTACGGCCGCGAGCCAACGCTGATGAGTCGCTGAGCGCCGCCCCTCCGCGCGGTCGCGCGGTCAGGCCGTCGCGCGGTCGGGCGCTCGGGCGCTCGGGCGCTCACGCGCGCCGGCGCTCACGCGCTCGAGCGGTCAGCCGTCGCGCAGCAGCTCGGCCGCGCGCACGACGCCGCCCTGCAGCGCGCGCTCGGCCAGCTCGATGCGCTTCTGGTTCTGCGGCAGCTCCTCCAGTCCGAAGCGCTCGAACAGCGCGCGCAGGTGGCTCTTGACGGCGGGCAGGCTGAGCGTGAGGCGCTCGGCGATCTCCTGGTTGGTGGCCGGCGTGGCACGGCCCTCGCCGGCCAGCGGGCGGCACAGCTCGACCAGCACCCTGCGCTGCGCCTCCGAAACCGGCGGCGCCTCGCCGGCGGCGCTGCTCACAACGGTCGCGACCACGCCCCGCGGAGCGGGGTCGCGGTAGCCGAGCCTGGTGGCGCCCACCACCACCACGTCGCCGTCGGAGAGGATCCGCTGCCCGCGCAGCCGCTCGCCGCCCACGAAGGTGCCGTTGCGCGAGAGCCCGTCGTCCTCGAGCACCCAGCGGCCGCCGCGGCGCTCGAGGTGGGCGTGGACGCCCGACACCCGCGGGTCCCATGCGATCTCCACATCGCTCTCCGGCGCGCGGCCCAGCAGCAGGCGCTCGCGGTCGAGCGCGATCACGCGCAGCCGCTGCTGGCCGTCGCGCAGGAAGAGGAACGGCACGCGGCGGCGCTCGGCCGCCACCAGCTCCTGCAGCTCGGCGGGGCGGATCGAGGAGCCCAGCACCTCCAGCCGCTGCGCACGCACCACGACTCAGCGTACAGGCGGGCAGCCTGCGCCGGTTAGCCTGCACCTTCGATGCGCGTGGTGGTTGCCAGCGACGGTCGCGAGCCGGTGGATGTCGAGCTGACGGTGATCGACCCGCAGGCCACGGTGGGCGAGCTGCTGGCGGCGCTGGGTGACGGCGACGGCGACGGCGACGGTGCCGGGCTCGTGCTGGACGGGCGCTTCTGCCACAGCGATCTGGCGCTGGATGAGATCGGGCTGCACGAGGGCGCCACGATCGCTCCGGGCGGGCCGCCGCGGGATGTGCAGGCGCCGGCGGGGGCGGCGCTCGAGCTGCGGGTGGTGGCCGGCCTCGACGCCGGGCGGCGCCTGTCGCTGCGGGTGGGCACGCCGGTCACCGTGGGGCGCGACCCCGGCGCCGACCTGCGCCTGACCGACGCCGGCGTGTCGCGCGCGCACCTGCGGGTCGATGCCGCGGCGGCGGGCGGCGCACTTGTCGCGGACCTCGGCTCCGCCAACGGCACCTGGGTGGAGGGACGCCGCATCGAGCACACCGCGGAGCTCGCGCCCGGCACGGTGCTCGAGGCGGGCGACGTGGCGTTGACGGTCGCGCCCACGCCGGCGCCGCTGCCGTTCGACCCGCTGCGCCAGGTGGCCGCGGGCGGCACCGTGGCCTTCAACCGCCCCCCGCGCCTGCGCGGCCCCGAGCCGCCGCCGCCGCTGGCCGTGCCGGAGCGCCCGCTCCAGGCGGAACGACCGCGGCTCAGCGTGGTGTCGGCGATCGGCCCGCTGGTGCTGGGCGGGGTGATGGTGATCATCCTGCACAACATCATCTTCGCGCTGTTCATGCTGCTGAGCCCGGTGCTGGTGGTGGGCGGCTGGTGGGAGCAGCGCCGCCACGCGGGCCGCACCGCGCGCGGGCAGGGCCGCGAGCACGCGCGCGAGCTGGAGCGCTTCCGAGCGGAGCTGCGGGCGCGCCGCGACGAGGAGCTCGCGCGCCGGCGCGCGGCGCTGCCGGACCCGGCCGAGCTGCTGCGCCGCGCCGCGGCGCCCGAGGCGCGACTGTGGGAGCGCCGGCCCACCGACGAG
>WQXW01000022.1 GCA_009781575.1 Solirubrobacterales bacterium | reverse complement strand
GCGGGGCTGTGGTCGTCGCGCCAGACGTAATCGAAGCGTGCAAGGCCGGCCAGGATCGACGTGAGATCGCTCAGGTTGATCATCTCCAGCGCTTCGCCCAGCTGCCAGATGTTGCGACCCGGCTCACCGCTATTCAGGTAGCCATCGATGAAGTACGGCGGGCAGGCGGACAGCACGCGACGATCCAGCACAGTGAGCGTGGGCTCCAGCGCCTTGCCCTCCATCAGCGCCGCTCCCCGAACGGCAGCACTTCGCCCACCGAGCCGCGGGGACGGCCGGCCTGGGAGATCTCGCGCTCGAGCAGCGTGCGCGCGCGGTTGCGCTTTGCCCGCGCGCGCCCGACGAGCGCGCCCATCGCCGCCAGCACCAGCGGGGCCAGCAGGATGAGCAGCGCGAAGCTCATCGCTCGCGCTCTGAGAGCTCGAAGTGCGTCACCAGCGGGCGCGCGGCCTCGGCGGCCTCGCGCTCCCAGCGCTGCTGCTCGGCGTGCGCAACGACCGCGGCGCGCCCATCGAGGGCCTGGCGCGCCAACGCGAGAACCCGCCCGACACCGCCGATGAGCGCGGCGCCGTGGCCATGGCGCCCCGAGGGCTCAAGCAGCGCGAGCAGCGCGACGAACAGCAGGCCGGCCGCAAGGATCGCCAGGACGGTCATGCGGCGGCAGCCTCGGGCTCGATCGGCTTGAAGAACTCCCCTTCCTCGACGTCGAAGACCTCCATCAGCTGGGCCAGGTGCCCGGCGTCAGGTTCTTCGCGGCCGTGCTCCCATTTGGAGATGTGCTCGCGGTAGTCGCCGATCAGGACCGCCAGATCCTGCTGGGACATGCCCGCCGCTTCGCGCAGGCGCAGGATGTTCAGCCCGATGCGCTCGCGGCGCTTCTGCTTGAGCTCGCGCGCCCGCTCACGCTCTTCGGCGACCTCGATCGCGCGGCGCTCACGTTCGATCGCTTCGCGGCGGCGGCGCTCGCGCAGCTTGCGCTCAGCGAGCTTACGGCGCATGGCCGTGCGCTCGGCAGCCTGCTCTCGGATACGAGGCGTGTCGCTCGTCTGCACTCCCCAACGGTTGCGCTTGCCCAGTGCGCCCGCAAGAAACGCGGGTCTATCCGTATAGCGCGGATTGTTGCAAAATGCAGGCTTCTTGCGCTGCGCGTAACTCCGCATTTTGCGGATCTTTCCGCCGTGAGAATCGCGAGTCTATCCCGGTCTCAGGACCAGGCTATGGCGGCGCTTCTCGCTGCCCAACCCCCGTACAGACATTCTATCTGATCGTATAGGGTTGCATCACCCCTGCTCGCGTGCTATAGACTGCCTGGGCGCGAGAGGGAAGTATTCGGGCGGTGCCCGAGGAGCCGAAGAAGAAGAAGCAGGATCAACGCAGCAGGGCTCGTCGTCCGCCGACCGAGCAGACAAAGAAGCGGAACGAGCGCCAAGGCCAGCAGCTCAAGGCTGCGCGTGACGAACAACCGGGTGACTGGAGTGCCGAGAGGCTGCGGGACGTGATCAACGAACAGTACGACACCAACTTAAAACTCTCCACTGTCTACGAATGGGAGAACGGCGACAGCGACCCAGCACCGATCTACAAGGACGCCCTGGAAGAGATTTACGGTGTGAGGTTCATTGTTGCCCTACCCCGGAGAAAGGATCGTGCATGAGCACTGAGGAGCTCGACGAGCGGGTGCCCAAGACCTTCGAGGAGTACGTGCGTCAACACAATGGCGAGCCAGTTCCGCACGTCCCCACATGTGAAGTCGAGGGAGAGACTGATTGCGCGGGCTTTCGATTGCCGCGCCCGAACATCGGGTCGCCGGAACTCGTCTGCGAGGGCTGCCTGCGGGAACGCTTCGCGCACGAAACCGGCGAGCAGTGGGTGTCCGATGCGCTGCTGGCAGCAATACGCGGAGAGGGCCCGTACCGCGTGTTCGATGGAGAGATCTGGGTCAAGCTCAAGACCGACCCTCGCAATCTCCTCGGCGTGCTGGCTGGTTGCAATCAGGTCTATCTGTATGAGGATGGGCTGGGGGCGTAACAGCAGCTAACGGGCCAGCGGCCGCTCGAACGTAGCCCGCCACGTTTCCGGCCCTACGATCCCGTCCACTTGCAACCGCAGGTTGCGTTGCATCTGCGTGCACATGCGCTGGCTTTCCGGCCCGTAGGCGCCGTCCACCTCGATCGGCCAGCGCCGCTCACGCATCCTGGCCTGCCACGTCCGCACTGCCTCGATGCGCAGGATCGGCGGCTGGCGGAGCAGGCGCCCACCCCACGGCGGCGCCGAGCGCGTCTGAAACCCACCGCCCCCACCACCGGACGGCTGAGACGGCGCCGGTGCCCCGCCCTGCGCGGGCATCCCGTTGCGCGCCCACTGTGTGAGCACCGGCCCTGGGCACGCGGTGGCGAAGTGCTGGCCGTGCCAGGTGATCCCCAGGCGCCGCGCGCCCGGCCGCGCGCAGATCCACTCATACAGCGCGCGCGTGGCGTTGCGCGTGGCCTGCGGTATCTGCTCGCCCGGGGCGATCATCACGCACACGCCGATCCCATCGGCGTTGCGCGGCGGTGAGTGAATCCCGCGCAACAGCCCCACACCTTCATAGATCGTGCCCGAGCGACCCACCAGGTACCCGTAGCCCGGCGCGGCGGCCCAGCCGAGGTTGCGGTGCTGGCGCTCGATCGAGCGCACCACCGCGCGCTCGTCGTTGCCGACAGCGCTGCCCGGCCAGTGCACGACGAACCAGCGCCACTGCGAGCTCGGGAAGTGGCGGTTGCCGGGGATGCCGAACTGGGATCCCCACTCGCGCCGGCTGACTATGCGGATGCTCATGGCTCCTCGCTCCTCTCTGGCTCCGGTTGGCTGATGTCCTGCTCCTCGGGCACGTCGGGGATCTCGTGCGGTGACTCCGGCGGCTCCGATTCCTCGCCGTCCTTCACTTCTGAGACCAGATCGCCCGGCTCTGATGCCTCCTGCTCGTGCGGCGGTTCGTGCTGTGGGTCGGGGTGCTCGGGCTCATACCCTTCGGGCTCGGGGTGCTCTGAGGACTGCTCGTCGTGCTCCTTTGTCTGGTTTGCAGGTAGGCCTTGCGGGCCCATCACGCCGGTCGGCCCCGCCGGACCGGGCGGGCCTTCCGGCCCGGGCGCGCCAGTGCGCGCCGCCTGCCAGTAGCGGCCCAGCTGCGCGATGCCGAACGCGACCAGGCCGACCAGCGCGGCGACTTCTTCTGGCTCGTTGAGCTGCTGTATCGCGGCGGTGCCGCTCTCGGCCGTTTTGATGATCACCGGCACCAGGCCCGCCAGCGCGGTCAGCCAGCCGACGATCGTGGTGGGGCCGATCGGGATCTCGGGTTTCGCCATTTCACTCCTCTCAGGTCTTGATCATCCAGTTGCCGACAAAGTAGGGCGGCATGTTGTTGTGGCCTTCGCCTGCGCCCTGGTTGGGGATCGAATGTGTGTGTGCGGCCGAGTTGGCACCGGTGTCCGGCGCGTGAAAGAGCGTGACCCCCCCCGGCGCATAGCCCAGCGCGCCCCCGGCAACCGCCAGGTTGCCGACGTAGCTGTTCGCGAGTGGATGCGTATGGGTGGCGCTTTCGGTGCCCGTCTCACCGCCGTGATTGTGGGCGGGAATCTGCGCGACGCTGAGCGCGACACTCGCGACGCCGCCGTGCGATCCCAGCGGGCGGGCCCCGCTGGCACCTAGCAACGCGGCATCGCGCCCGTCGGGTATCTTCACCATTCCGGCAGCGGCGGCGCCGTAACGCGAGCCCCCTCCTGTGCCAAGCTCGGCAGCCAGCGCCGGATAGGTGGCGCCCGACACCTCTTGGCCCTGGCACAAGAGCCACCCTGCAGGTGCCGCCGCCCTGGTGGTCGCCTTCAGGTCGCCCGCTTGCCACACTTCTGCGACGCTACCGGGCGGGCCTTCCGGCCCGGGCGGCCCGCGCAGGTTGCCGACGGGCTGCCAGCTCATGCGCCCCACACCCACAGGTCGCCGTTGGTGTCAAGCCACCCGTCACCCGGCGAGCCGGGGTCGCTCGGCGGCCCCACGCCCGGCAGCGTGCCCAGGATGCGCACACCGGCGCCGGCAGGCCCCTGCGGCCCTTCGGGACCCTGCGGCCCTTCGGGACCTTCGGGACCGTGCGGCCCCGGGTTGCCCTGTGGACCTTCCTGACCCTGAATCCCCTGCCCGCCTTCCGGGCCGGTCGGGCCCGCTTCGCCGCGTTCGCCGGGGTTGCCCTGCTGGCCCGCTTGCCCGGGCGGACCGGGCGGGCCGGGTGGGCCCGGCTCACCGCCCGGCAGCGCGGCGCCCTGCCCCGCCTGCAGCCAGATCGCGGGCATGATCGAGTTGCGCGCCAGCCCGGTGCGCGAGGCCACGGCGGGCAGTGAGGCCACACCGGCGCCGCCGGTGGCCTGCCCGGTGGTGAGCCACGCGTTCGGCAGCACGTTGGCCGCCGGCGCATCCACGCCGGGCAGGTAGGGGTTCGCGCCGCTCACCGTGCGCAGCGTGGGCGCGGCGCTGCCGACCGAGGCGATCGCCAGCCAGTAGCGTCCGGCGGGCGCGGCCAGCGCGCCGTTGAGCATCCCCACGGCCGAGGCGAGCATCTCCGCGGTCTGCACGACCAGGTCGCCGGGGCCGCCGTCTGAGGCGAACGTGTACAGCCCGATGCGGATGCGCCCGTTGGCGTTGGCGGTGGAGACGTCGATGCGCGCCGTCGTGATCGGGCGGAACAGCACGACCGGCGTGAGGCGCACCTGCGCGTTGGTCTGCGCCGCGGTCGCGAGCGTGCCAAGGAACGGAAACGCCGGCTGCCACAGTTCGGGCAGCGCGGGGATCTGCCCCAGGAAAACGGAGTCTTCACCGGGAGGGCCGGGGCTGCCGGGCTGGCCGGCTTCACCGGGCGAGCCCGGACCGCCCGCTTCACCGATTTCACCGCGCGGGCCCTGCGGCCCTTCAACGCCCTGGATCCCCTGTTCGCCCTGTTCGCCTGGCTCGCCTTTGGGGCCCTGCTCGCCGGGCGGGCCCTGCGGGCCTCGGATCGTGCCGACGTTCTCCCAGGAGGGGCTCATCGCCACACCCACAGATCGCCGTCGATGATCCAGGCGTCGCCGGGCACGTTGCCTTCCTGCACCAGTTCACTCGCCGAGTCCAGCGTGCCGTTGATGCCCTCCAGGCCGCGCCCGGGCGGGCCCGCCGGACCGGTTGGGCCTGTGGGCCCCGGTCCACCGGCCTGCCCAGCCGGGCCGGTTGTCCCCGGCGCACCGGTTGTCCCCGGCGGCCCCGCCGGTCCCGTGGGCCCTGCCGGTCCTTGCGGCCCAGGCGCGCCTCCGCCACCGCCCCCGCCGCCGCGGCGCTCCAGGCGCGCGATGCGGTCCAGCAGGCGCTGGTCGGGCACGATCGGCGTGCCGCGGTCGATGCGCGGTCCCACGCGCGCGCTCACGCGCCCGCCCCCACGGTGAGCGTGACCGTCTCGCGCCCCTCCTCGTCCAGCTCGATGTCCAGCTGCTGCACGCGCGCTGTCGTGTCGATCTCCAGGCGCCCAGATTTGACGATCAGCGGCACCTCATCACCCAGCCACACATCGCTCGGCCCCTGCCACAGCCCGGGCAGCAGCGTGGCTACGTAGGCCGCCGGCGGGTTGAGCGAGTCGGCGAGCAGCTGCTCGGCGGCGGCGTTGACCGCGGCCTGGTCCTTCAGGTCGCTGTTTGAGACCACGCGCGCGATGCGCCCCTGGCGCAGCGAGCCCAGGTTGGGCGCCCAGCGGTCGGCGTATGGTTCGGGCGCTTCGCTGCCGGCGCCCTCGGGGCGCCCGCCGCGCACCCTGACCCAGTTGGCATAGCGGCTGGTATCGCCGGCGCGTTTGAGCTTTGAGATCGACGTGCCCCACGCCAGCGGGAAGTCGGGGTGGGAGACGCCGCGCCAGCTGGCCTGCTGGAAGCGCAGCTCCGGGTCGATCCACCACTCAAAGCCGTCCTCGTAGTCCTGAAAGCGGTCCAAAAACTTGTCCCACGGCGTGTCCACATCCAGCACCTCGGTGCGCACCACCGGCGCCGCGCGCGAATCCCCGCGCGTGATTCCGAGCGCCCCGCCCGCGCCCACCTGCGCGTTGAAGACGGCATCCCAGCCGATGTTGTCCTGCTGCCAGCCCGCATAGGTGCGCCCGCCTTCGTCGATGCGCGCGCCGAGCACGCCGCGGTAGTCCACCGCCGAGAAGTTGGTCGTATGGCGGTCTGCGTCCAGATCGTCATCGGGCGAGCCCAGGCGCGCGCGCAGCATGCGTTCGCTGCCGCGCCAGAGCACCAGATCGCACTGCAGCTCCTCCAGATCGCGCGCCTGCTCTGCACGCCCGTCGATCTGGAACTTCGCCGTGCACGGCCCGCGCAGGTCAAAGCTCACAGAACGCCCCCGCGCGAAGGTGAGATCCCCGAGCGCCTGGCCCTGTACAGTCTGCGCGACCCAGGCCCAGTCCATCACGTCAGGGCGGTCCCCGATGGGGTGATCCGCATCGTGAGCTGTCCGGCAGTGAATACAGGCCCCCAGCCGCCATGCTTGTTTTGCACGACGGCCTCGCAGTAGAGCTGCTCATACCAGTTGACCTTCAGCGCCTCCACGACGAGGTTCATCTTTACGTACTGGCCGAACTGCACTCCCTGGGCGAACAGGCCGATGTCAGCTGGCTGGCGGAAGGCGAGTAGCTCGGGATTCTGGCCCGCCAGGTCGCGATACAGTGACACCCACACCGTGCCCGAGCCCGCTCCGGCGTTGTTCCACCAGACCGTGCCCTCGGCCGTGACCTCGACATCCACCGGGCCGGCCAGCGGCGCGACGATGCGCAAGGGGGAATCCCAGCGGACTGCGGTGCCCGGTGGCGGGGCCGTCTGGCCTAGCGCCTGAGCGCGGATGATACATTCCCCCATCGAGGCGGGGCGCGCCAATTTGCGGAAGTCGACGATTCTGTCGGCGTTGATGGCCACCGTGTTGGAGGCGATCTCCTCGATCCAGCACAGCATCACCGCCGAAGGCGGGTGGTCGGGTAGGAACGGGGCGACAGCGCTGGTGGGGCCGGACGTGCCGGGCAACACCTCGCACCGCCAGTAGGCTTCTTCTTCCCCGCCGGGCTCATACACACGTGCGTAGATGCGATCGCGCCGCCAATTGCCCGCGGAGGGTCCCGCCGGGATCGGCACGTTGACGCGCTGGGCCAGCGGGCAGACGTAGTGGCCCTGATCGGCCTGGTCGGTGCCGGGGATCACGACGTGGCCGGGCAACACATCGACTGACATGTTCGAGCCCTCCTGGCGCGGGACCACGCGCAGGTCGTCCAGGTCGATCACGCCGCCGCGCAGCGTGGCCATGATCAGCCGGCGGTCATCCGCCGCCGAGTATTCGGAGTTCTGTGACCACAGCGGCGGGCGGTAGACCACACCCTCTTGCGCGTTCATGCCGGCTCCTCTCTCACAACAGGCTCGTGTCTCGCCAGGAAAAGAACATCTGCGCCGGGTTCTCCCACCAGTGGGTGTGAAAGCGCAGCGCGCTCGTGCTTTTGGGCGGCAGCTGCCACCACGTGGTCGCGGCGTAGTCGACTGTGTGCCAGCGGCTGCTTTCGCGCCGCCCGTCGGCCAGCACGGTGTGCTCGCGGCTGTTGACCTCGACGAACTCGCCGGCGCCGAGCTGCAGGTGGGCCAGATCGACCGCCTCGCCGGTTGAGTGGTTGACGATCGCGGGGCCGTGGCAGGGCCCGAAGATGCGCGCGGTCCAGTCCGCCGGCGCCGAGCCCGCGTTGGTCGCAAGCCACAGCGTGCCCGAGCCGTGCGGGTAGACGCGCGGGTGGATCAGCGGGTAGACGCGCCCCGCCACCTGGATCTCGGGCAGCAGGCGAATCTGTTGCTCCTCCGCCTCCAGCACGCCCGTGGGCGACTTGAAGCTGAGTGAGATGTCCTGCACGTTTGCGATTTGCGGGCGGGAGAACTGGTCGGGGCGCAGCAGGATGCGCTTGATCGAGCCGTCGTCAAAGCGCGAGTACAGCCACGGCCGCGCGCCGGGCATCAGGTAGGGCGCGAGCAGGTCCACGAGCGCCTGGCGGCGGCCGCGCGACTCCCAGTCGATCGCGACCTTGCCGGTGAGCGTGACGACACGACTCGACCAGTGTTTGGTCTGGTCGATCGTGCCCGACGCTTCCGGGCGGTCGTCCTCCACGGCGCGCGGCTCGGGGTAGCCCCAGTCGACCTCGGTGATGTGCAACAGCGCGGCGCCGTTCTCGGTGCCGTCGAGATCGAGCCCCGGGCCGCCTTCGAGCTCCAGGCGCAGCATCAGATTTTCCCTGCCTGCTGCTCGAACCGGGCCATAGCGAATATCCGCCTGTGGTCTGCCTCCTCCTTCACGACGTAGTTCTCGATCTGCACCGCCGGGCCCGAGCGCTGCTGCCCCGCTGCTGGCGAGAGCGAATCACCGCGCCCGCCGTCGAACATGCCGCGCCACCCGGCGGGCAGCGGGATCACCGCCTCATCGCGCCCGCCCTCGCCGGCGAGGATGTGCCGGCCGCCGGACGTGGCGGGGACGATGCCGCCCGCCGCGTAGCCGCCGCTGGGCAGGTTCAGCGGCGAGCCGTAGCGCGCGATCATGTATTTGATCCCCGCGACCAGGTTGTGCACGGGGTTCCAGATGTCGCCCATGCTCGGCGCCTTGTAGGCGTTGAAGGTCGGCTCGATCGTCTGCACCAGCCCCTTGGACGGGATGCCCGCCTTGGCGTTTGAGTCCCACAGGTTGATCGCGTGCGGGTTGCCGCCCGTCTCCTGCATCACGCGCGAGAACAGCGCGCCCATCCATGCCACCGGCCATTTGCCGTACTCCAGCGCCTGGGAGATCCAGTTGCGCACGCTGCCGGGCGGCACCGGGCCGGTCGGGGCGCCGCCTCCGGTGAGCGACTCGACGAACGTGTTCGCATCGGCCCACTGCTGTGCGACCTTGCGCACGTGCTCCATCACCTTCTTGGCGGTCCCGCCGAACCACTCGCCGCCGGTCTTCACGTCGGGAACATCCGGCAGCAGCACCGGCTCGGTGACGGCAAAGCCCCCGAAGTCGACGCCCTGACCGGTGATCGCCAGGTGGATGTGATTGGCGTGCCCGGCCCACGTGCCGGCGCCCCAGAAGCCGGGATCGACCTGCTTGCCCCACTTCACCGACAGCGCCGGGTTGAAGATCCCCTCCGCGAGCGAGCGGAACATGCCCGACTGCATGATGTAGTTCGAGGCCCTGCCCATCGGGCCGCCCGGCCCCCAGGCGCCGCCGGAGAGGTCGACCGCCTGCCCCTTGCCGTGAAAGCCCGGGTCGCCCGGGCGGAAGGTCGAGGTGACCACAAGCCCGAACTGTTTGGTCAGCCGGTTCGCCGCCTCCTGCACCGCGCCGCCCAGCTGATAGCCGCGCACCGGCAGCCAGCCTTCGCGCAGCTGGTCCAGCATCTTCGGGCCCAGGCGCGCGGCGGCGCGCGCGGGGATCACGAACTCACCCGGTGTGAGCATCGCCGGCACGGTGTCGCCGCCCCCAGGCGTGCCCGGCACGCGCCCGCCGGAGGCGAACGGCAGCTTGATTTGGCTCTTGCCGATCCCCTGCAGGATCGGGTTCAGCGAGTCGCGCAGCTTCCGCGCGTAGCCGCGCACGATTCCCTCGATCGGCCCCTGCGCCTGGTCAAGGTGCCAGCGCAGCTGAAAGCTGGTGTTAAAGCCGCCGCTCGTCGCCGCGGCGACCATCGCATTCATCACGGCGGTGAAGCGCTGCACCATCCCGTGGCTGATCTGATCGACATTGGTCGCCATCGAGCGCCAGATCGAGGTGAGCTGGTCGCGCATCCAGCCGGCGTTGAAGACGACCGCGTTGATCATTGAAGACCAGCTGGAGCGCACACCGGCCGACAGGTTGGTGATGATCGCGATCAGCGTGCTCGCCAGCCCCTGCCAGATCGCCTGCAGCGCGGCGGCGAGGCTGGTGAGCGCCGAGCGCAAAAACGTCGCGTGCGCAAGCCACGCCGCCTGCAGCGCAGTGTGCAGCGCCGCGGTGCTCGCGCGCAGCTGCGCCCAGGCGCTGATAAACGTCGCGATCAGCGCCGCGCTGAGCGTCGCGGCGCTGCCCTGCACGCCGCTGGAGAGCCCGCTCCACGCCGAGCTCTCGGCGGCGGTGAAGGAGGCGGTGGCGCTGCCCATCGTGGCCAGTGCGCTCGCCTGGCCGGCGACGGCGAGCTCCAGCGCAGTCGCATAGCCCAGCGCGGCGTCGCCGGCAGCGGTGAAGGCGCTCTGCGCGGCCGCCTGGAAGTCCAGAAGGCCGCCGGCGTCGGGGGCGGGGCCGGTGGTGGCTGCCGGGGCAGTGGGCGCGCTCGGGGTGGCGACGGTGGCCGCGGCGGCCAGCTCCCCGGCGGCCGAGACGACATCGCCGACGCTTGAGAGGATCCCGAGCGCCATGCCGGCGCCGACCTCTTCGCCGATCTCCATGAAGACCTTCGACGGCGAAGAGATACCCAGCAGTTTGCGGGCCCATTTGGGCAGCGCGTCGCCCAGCGCCGACTTCACCGCCTCCCACAGCTTGCCGGCGAAGTCCTTGATCCCATCGATCATCCCCTGCACGATGTTGCGCCCGGTGTCCACCAGCCACTTGGCCGCGTCGCCGAGCAGGTTCTTGATGTTGGAGGGCAGCTCGCGAAAGAACTTCCACACCGCCTCGGCGCCCGCGACGATCCCGTCTTTCAGTCCGGCGATCAGCTTGCGCCCGGTGTCGGCCAGCCAGCCGGGCGCGCCGGTGACAAAGCCCAGGATGCGGCCGGGCAGTGCGCGAAAGAAGGCCCACACCGCCTCGGCGCCGGCGGCGATCCCGTTGGCCAGGCCCACGAGCGTGCGCCGCCCAGTGTCGATCAGCCAGTTGCCGGCATTGACCAGCAGGTTGAGCACGCGGCCGGGCAGTGCGACAAACCAGTCGCGCACGACCGGCCAGGCGGCGACGATCCCGTCAAGCGCGCCTTTGATGATCGACTGGCCGGTCTCAAACAGCCACGTGCCGGCCTTCAGGACCAGGCCGAGGATGCGGATCGGCATCAGCACGATCCAGGGGATGAACACGTTGAAGAAGAACCACTGCGCGCCGTCGAGCAGCCCTTTGATCATCGCCTGACCGGCTTGCACAAGCAGACCGGGCAGCGCCGCCAGCGCGGCAAGGATGCGCCCCGGCAGCGCTGAGAAGGAGCCGACGACCGTGTCGGGCAGGGCGGTGAAGAAGCCGACGATCGCATCGACTGCGTCGGAGAAGATCCCCTTCACCGTGTCCCACAGCTCGGCGAAGAAGCCGACGATCTTCTTCCAGTTGGTCGCGATCAAGAGCGGCACGCCGATGAACGGCGCCGAGGCGGCGATCGCGATGAGGATCGCCTGCCCCCACGGACCCTTCAGGAAATCGACGATCGCTTTGAAGTGCTTGACGACCAGGACCACGGCGGCGACCAGCGCGGCGATGCCCGCGATCACGGCGGTGACCGGCCAGAAGGCGACGGCGGTGGTGGTCCCGAACAGCGTTGCGGCAACGCCGGCGATCTTGAACGCCACCGCCAGCGTGCCGAGCAGCCCCAGCAGCGTCATGATGATCGGCGTGGTCGCCGGGCCCAGCGCTTTCATCACGTCGACGACGACCTTGGCGACGTCGGCGAAGGTGCGCACCAGCGCGGTGGCGATCGGCTCCACGGCGACCTGCAGTGAGTGCCATGCGATCTTCATGCGCCCGGCGCCGGTGGCGGTTTCGGCGGCCGCCTTGTCGATCGTGTCGCTGCCGCCCGCGATCGAGCTGGCCAGGTCGTCGAATGACAGCTTGCCCTCGCGGATCAGCCCGGCAAGACGCGGGCCCGCGCGCGCGCCGAACACGTCCACGGCGGCGCCGGCCGCGGCGGTCTCAGACGGGGCGTTGCGTATTCGGTCAAAGATCTGGCCGAACATGTCGCGCGCGGGGATCCCGGCTTTGGCCGCCTCGACGATCACGCGGTTGAAGCCCATCTGCATCTGCGAGGCCGACACCCCCGCCTTGTCGAGCAGGCCGATCATCGCCGCCGACTCCTCATAGCCCAAGCCCAGCTGCCGCAGCACCACCCCCTGGCTGGACATCGTGTTGGCCAGCTGGGTGACGCCCACCCCGGTTTTCTGGAAGGTGCGATACAGCACGTCGAGCTTGGGCCCCTGCTGCTCGGCGCTGACACCCCAGTTGTTCATCAGCCCCTGGGTGGCCTTCAGCTGCGGGGCGAGCTCCTCCTTTGTGATGCTCGCCAGGCGCAGGTTCGTTCGCGCCAGGCTCTCCAGCGTCGGACCGGTCGCGCCCGACTGGCGGTTGAGCGTGGCGATCGTCTGCGTGACCTGCTCGAGGTTCTCCGGGCGGGTGGCGTAGACGCGCTTGACCGACTCGTTGAGGCCGTCCAGCGACTTGCCGGTCGCGCCGGTCTCGCGGCGGATCGTGTTGGAGGAGTCCTGAAACTGGGTGCCCAGCTTGTACAGCGCGGCGCCGGCGCCGACCGCGGCGACGCCGATGC
>WQXW01000021.1 GCA_009781575.1 Solirubrobacterales bacterium | reverse complement strand
GCCGGCGGGCGTCGCGCAGTGGCCAACCTCTCCCGGCCTGCGGCGCCCGCTCCGCCGCACTTGCGCGATGGGTCGCTCAGGGGCTGGCCGGCAGGGCCGCGAGCGGCGCGCGCCCGGCCGGCAGGCTGACGCCGTCGCCGTGGTCCTGCAGCTCGCCCGCGCGCTTCAAACGGCTGATCGTCGACGCCACCAGCGGGCGTCTCAGGCCGGTCAACGCCGCGACCTGGGAGGGCGCGATCCCGGGGTGCTCGGCGATCACCGCGAGGATGCGCTGCTTGTTCGCTCCCTGCGGCGCGCGGCCGTCGCGGCCCCGTTTGCTGCCCCGGCGCACGGTGACCGGCAGCGTGGTCACGCTCGCGCTCCCGCCGTCGCCGGCCGTGTCGGGCGCGTGCGTCGCCGCCGTTGTCCGCACCGCCGCCCCGAAGCGCGGGGGGTCATCGAATGCAGCCAACACCCTGCGCAGCTGCTCAAACTCCGCCGCCGCGGGCTCGAGCTCGCGCAGGCGTGCTTCCAGGGTGCTGCGTACCTGTTCTGCTACGGGCGCACTCACGGCCTCTCCCTCGGCTCTCCCTTCCTCGGGCCGCCACGCAGTATGCAGCATGCTCGACCCTGAGGCAAGCCCCGGTGGCGCGCAACAGAAGTTCACCGCATCGTAACAACCTGCCCCACCGCTGCATCCACCCGACCCGCTGCCCTACGCCGGCGGGGTGGTCCAGCACGACCGCGGGCCGCTCGTGCTCCGCGACCTTCCCCGGAGACCTCCGCTACGGCCAGTCGATCATCTGCTCGAGCGCAGCCGGCCCCAGCTCGATCAGACCGCTTCGCTCGATCGGCCGATATTCGCCATCTTTCAGCGCAATCCACTTCACGCTGCGTCGATCGGGATCGACGATCACGATCTCGTCCACCTCGTGGGTCGCATAGAACGGAAGCTTCTCCCAGGGCTCCTCGTCGGGCGAGACGATCTCCACGACCAACGCGGCGGTCGGGTGCCACATTTCGGCGGCGCCGGGGCGGTGAAGGCCGCCGTCGGGCACGCGAAAGTCGTGCTGGGAGTTGCCGAGGTTGAACTCGTCAGTCACAACCAGCCCCGCCACGGCGGCAGGCGGGGCGAGCAGCCGCTTCACCTGCGCGCCCGCCGCCGCATGTCTGTGGGAGGGCGCCGGAACCACGTGGTACACCCCCTCCCACACCTCGTCTTTGCGATCCTGGCCGAGGCGTCTGCGGCGCTCGAGCAGTGCCTGCACCTCGGCCGGTGCCGGGTCGGGCAGCAGGGTTCTCATCGAGGACAGGGTAGCGTCGTCGGCGAGGCTCCAGCAAGGAGTCGAGCGCGTTCGAATGCATCCGGTGGGTCGACACTACGCAGCGCTTGGGATGGCTCGGGATGGCTCACTCGTGGGAGCCGGCCGTTTCGTGTTTTGTTTTTTGGATTCGTTCCGCGCGGAACGAATCCTCAAAACAATTCCCCCAACGGAGCCTCAGACAGGTGTGTTCCGAGTGCGCGCCAGGCTTCCGCCGACGCGGCGGCTCGAACCGGGCGCCCGGAAGGTTCTCGGCCGAGTGGTGTCTTGGAGGGAAAGCCATAAACAGCACAAAGGGGTCTTCGATGAGCATCGGCGAGCACAAGCACCGTCCCGTCCCGGCGGGGCGGCCCCTGCGCACCACACTCGCGCTGGCGGCCACAGTGTGCAGCGCCGCGGCGGTGGGCGGGATGGTGGCGGCCATGGCGCTCGCCGCCGGCGGGTCCTCCATTGTCTCCACCGCCTCCAACGGCAAGCTCAAAGAGAAGGTCGCGGTCAACTCCCAGGGCCGCACGCTCTATGCGCTGAGCCCCGAGACTGCCGGCCACCTGTTGTGCAAGAGCGCCGAATGCCTGAATTTCTGGCCCCCGCTCACGGTCAGGTCCGCCAAGGCCAAGCTCCACGCGGGCCCCGGCGTGAAGGGCAAACTGGGGACCCTGCGCCGCGGCCCCAACAAGTTCCAGGTCACGCTCGCGGGGATGCCCCTGTACACCTTCAAAGGCGACTCCGCCAAAGGCCAGGCCAACGGCCAGGGGCTCAAAACCTTCGGCGGCACGTGGCACGTGGTGACCGAGGGCGGATCCACGCACTCCGGGTCGGCCGGCAAATCCGGCGGTGGTGGTGAATCCGGCGGCGGCGGCAGCTCGGGCGGCGGCAGCAGCTCGGGCGGCGGCGGCAGCTCTGGCAGCTCCGGCAGCAGCCAGCCGGAAAGCTCCACGCCGGGATACGGTTACTAGCCGACTTCCAACGCCGCGCTGGTGTACGTGATCGTCTCGCGGATCCGCACGCCGAGTGCGTCGGCGATGCTCTGTAGCCGGTCGAGCCCGACGCCGCTGTACTTGTTGGCCTCCCAACGCTGAACCTGCTGTTCGGCGACGCCAACTCGGTCGGCGAGCTGGCGATGGGTGAGCCTGGCCGCGATGCGGGCTTCGATCAGGGCGGTTGGCAGCTCGTGCAGAGACGTCAGCTCACGGCTGGTGATGTGTCCGTCGCGCAGCCTCTCGTAATGGTCGATTTCGTGACGCAACGTCTCGATCTGGCTGGCGATCGCGTCGTGCACCACCTTCCTCATGCCCGGGTCTTCGCGGGGCCCGAGCTCGCGTGTCTCGTTGGCGATCAGCTCCTTCTCGAAGCGGGCCATCCAACTCTTCGTGATGCGATATTCGCGCTGATTGGTGATCACGGGAGTCTCGCCAGGTCGACCGCGACGATGCCCTTCGGCCGGTTGGTCGCGTTGTCGTATTGAAAGTAGTCAAGAAACGTTGTGCCATCGGGATGTGCTGACCATTGGGCGGGGAAGATCTCGCCGCCGTACCGAGCCTTCTGGGCGGCGCGCTCATCGCTGAACTCCCGCAACTCGGGGTCGAGCCGACTGGGAACAACACCGGCCGACTCCCAGCAGGCGTCGAAGTCGTCGGGATGGTCCTTACTCGTGACGAAGCTGCCGTCCAGGTAGACGGTGGCGCAACCGGCAGCCTTCAGCGAGCGCAGCGCGTCGAGAACCCCGTCAAGCCGATCTCGTCGGTGAGTGCTGGTCGCGTAGCGAGTCACGATCTCGTTCCAAGTGGCGTGGTGAATGCCCGGCGGGAGGTTGCCGTGCTCATCGAACTCTGGGATCATAACACCACGATATCGTTGGGTTGGGACGGAGACTCCGGACCGAGAAGTGGCATCTGAGCAGGGCTTTTGGGCGATCGGCGGGGTGCGCGCACTCCAGCCGGCGCACCTCTTCGGTATGCGCCGCGCGGTGCCGATGGGGCGCGATGTGGAGAACGCCGCAGGTCTGGCGACGGGCGCACGTGCGCGCTGTCCGACCGCCTGCACTCGGCCCAAGCCGCCAACGATGAAGTCCGTTCAGGTATCAGAGCCAGCCAGCCGCGTTGGCGACCGCATCGGCGGCCTCCAGCGCCCGCTCTCCTTCTGAGGAGCAGTCCAGCCAGAGTTGCGCGAGGTCAGCGACCGGGAGGCCCTCGCGCAACGCGCTGAGGCCGAGGGTCCAGGGATCGGGGGCCAGCCACACGCGCACGTTGCCGGGTGCGGGCCGGGCGCTCAGCGGCTGTAGCAGGTCTGTCAGCCGCGCTGTCGCCTCGGTGCCCGCCCACACGAGCACCTCCGCCGGTTCGACCGCGCGCCGGATCATCGCCGCGCCCGCGAGCCCGCCGATGGCCCAGCCGCCGGGCACCTCCTTCCAGGCATCGCGGAGGAGCCCCATGGCCTCCTCCGCGTCACGTGCCCCGATATCCCAGTGGCGCCGGTCCATGCGGCGGCGCGCCCACAGCGGGAGCCACGCACCTAACATCTCGATGGGGCGCTCCAGGTGGACCACGCGCTTGCGGCGGTTCTCAGGGGAGCTTGCCACGCGTACGAACGCATCCTCCTTCAGCGCTTGCACGATCCTCGATGTCGCGGCCGCGTTGAGCCCGACCTCTTCGGCGAGCTCGCCCACGGAAAAGGTTCGCTCGTGGTGGAGCAGCAGCCAGCGAGCGACTCTGGCGGCTGGCTGTCCGGGCCGCGGCCCGTTTGGCAAGCTTCCCTGACCTCGACCCTCCGCAGCCACGTGACCGGGCCCGCCCCCACCACAACCGACATCCCCGTCCCCACGCCCTCCGCCGCGCCGCCCTGCGGGGTGCTGCCCAGCCAGGGGCTGTGGCGCGCGGTGCAGGAGGGGTGGATCTCCTCCGGCGACTACCGCATCCGGCCCGAGCACATTCAGCCCGCCTCGATCGACCTGCGCCTCGCCCACACCGCCTGGGCGCTGCGCTGCTCCTTCCTGCCCACCGCGCGCACGCCGGTGATGGATCGCGTCCACGATCTGGCCATCGACCAGATCGACCTGCGCGACGGCGCCACGCTCGAGCGCGACCGGCCCTACCTGATCCCGCTGCTGGAGGAGCTCGCGCTGCCCGCCCACGTGCGCGCCAAGGCCAACCCCAAGAGCTCCACCGGGCGGCTCGACGTGTTCACGCGCGTGATCACCGACCACAACCACCGCTTCGACGAGATCACGCCCGGCTACCGCGGCCGGCTGTACCTCGAGGTCGTGCCCCGCTCGTTTGCCGTGCGCGTCGAGCCGCTGCTCAGCCTCAACCAGCTGCGCCTCGTCTCCGGCGACCCGCGGGTGTCCGACCGCGAGCTCGCGCGCATCCACCACGAGTCGCCCCTGCTCTATGTCGACGACCGCGCGCTGCCCACCTCCGAGCTCGCGATCGCCGACGGCCTGTTTTTGAGCGTCGACCTCTCCGGACCCCACAACCGCGTGGTCGGCTACCGCGCCAAGCGCAACTCCAACCGCCTCGACATGGCCCGCCACGCCCACTACCGCTGGCGGGACTACTGGGAGCCCGTCCACCCCGAGCCCGGCCACCGTATCGTGCTCGATCCCGAGGTCTTCTATCTGCTCCTCTCCTCCGAGGGCGTGTGCGTGCCGCCGCGCTACGCCGCCGAGATGATGGCCTACGATCCCACCGCCGGCGAGCTGCGCACCCACTACGCCGGCTTCTTCGACCCCGGCTTCGGCTACGACCCCCACGGGCGCCAGCGCGGCTCGCGCGCCGCGCTCGAGGTGCGCGCGCGCGACGTGCCCTTCATGGTCGAGCACCGCCAGCCGATCTCAAAGCTCGCCTTCGAGCGCATGCTCGAGGTGCCCGACAAGCTCTACGGCGCGCAGGCCGGCTCCAACTACCAGGGCCAGCGCACCACCCTCTCCAAGCACTTCACCGAGCCGGCCGGCTCGCGCGCCGCGTGATCGCGTGCGCGCCAGGTTGAGCGCGCGCGGGCCGATCGCTGCTGGAAATCGCGCAAATTCCGCCGTCCGCGCTGGTAGATCGAGGGGACGAGCGATCTGTCGAGCGAGTTTGCCCACCGCGGGGGTGCCGCGGATGAAGGGGGTTCTCACACATGGGCGAGGAGCAGCGAGAGGAGTCGCCGGGCCAGAGGGAACGCGCGGCCCAGGAGGCGGTCCTGGGCCTGCTGCTCTACGAGCACCGGCGCGGCGCATGGTCGCGCGCGGAGATCCACCGCGCGATCGGCGGTCCCGCGGTGGAGGTCGTCGACGCGCTCGCCACACTGCACCACGCCGGGCTGGTGCACCTCGATGGAGAGATGGTGCACCTCTCGCTCGCCGCCGAGCACATGCATCAACTCGATCTGTAGCGCGCGCTCGAGCGAGGCGCAGGAATCCCACGGGACCCGGATCTCCCCCTGGGCCTCCACCCGTACGACACCGGGGCAATCGCCCCGCCCGGGGGCAGGCGCCCGCTCCGGCGGTGCCGGTCCAGCTCCGGGCGTTTTGTGTTTTGTTTTTGGGTGCGGCTCTCCTGGAGGGACGCAACCGGAGCACAACTCAGACGCCAACGGTATGACTTGTACGACCGCAGGCTGTGGAGGCGGCGGAGGGGGCCGGGTGTTCATTTGCACTCGCCACTTTGATCGGCTTGATCAGTGTGGAAACCAAAAACAAATCCCCCACGCTCGCCGGGCGAGCCGTCGATCGCGCCGCTCCCACCCCGATTGAACATGTGTGTGATCCCTAGGATCGAAGCCCATCGCGCGCAGCTCGAGGACCGTTTGACCCCGCTCGGGGGACTCGAGAGGCGCTGGCGCGGGTCAAAGCGCTGCTCGAAGCCGCATCGGACACCACACGCCGCTCAAAAAACCGCTCGAGAAAGCGGAATCCTCGTCCCTCGAGGAGAGCTGCACCCTTTGTTTTTTTGGATTCGTTCCGCGCGGAACGAATTCTCTTTTTGAATCCACCAACGGCGCCTGCGACAGGCGTGTTCGAGGTAACACGCTGGAGGAGAGCGCGATCGCCCCGCGCGTGGTGTGGGGAGTGCTCTCACCCCTCGCGCAGCCAGCACGCGAGCAGAGGATCGACAATTCTCCAGCCCGTACGTCTGGAGCTGTCCTCGACGAGATGCCCGCCCGCGAAGAGCCGCTCCACGGTCTCGCGGGTGGAGCCTCCCTTGGGCAGCCCATAGCGCGTGCCTGCCTCCCTCCCGCCGAGCGCGACGGTGCGCTGCGCGATCACCTTGAGTGTCCTGCGCTCGAGCGAGGTGCAGGAATCCCACAGGATCTGGATCTCGCTCTGCGCCTCCAGGCGAGCGGCTTGGAGGGTGTCGACCCAGCTCTCGATGTCGCCGCTCTCGCCGGCCCCCACTCGCTCGTACAGATGGTGCGCCAGCAGCATCGCGCGCTGGGCATGTCCTTCCGCCGTGTCCAGCAGCGGGCCCAGCGCCTCGCCCGGGTCACGCATACCCGCGCGGAACCGCTCCACGATGTACTCCGCCAGCTCGTCGGGCGGCAGCGGGCCGAGCGTGATCGGCGCGGCCTGGGCAAAGAACGCGTGGCGCCGGTCGCTGAACAGCTCCCTCACGAGCCCGGGATGCGAGCCCGAGAAGACATACGCCGCCGCCTTGCCGTGACTCTCGAGCTCCGAGCGGAACACACCCGGCAGCGCGGCGTCGATTCGCACCACCTCCTGGAACTCGTCGAAGGCCACCACGCAGAGGCGGCCCGTGCGTTCGTGGACGCGGCGCGGCAGGGCGAGGCGGTCCAGCAGTCCTGGAGCGTTCAACCGCGGTTGCGACGACAGTCCAACCCCGCCCGGCGCGGCGCTGATCGTGGGGTTCAGCGTGCGCACCAGCCCATCGAACCAGCGCTGCAGCCTCGTGTTGAGCTGAGCGCGGTAGGCGCGCTCGATGCGCTCCGCCACGTCCGCAGCGCTCACGCATCCCAGGAAGCCCACCTCGATGGGGATCGCGCCGGCCCTCTCCACCGTGGTGAGCACCGCCCGCAGCAGCGAGGTCTTGCCATACCTTCGCGCGCCCTCAACACGGCTGTTGCGGCTGTCCAGCGCACGATCGGTCAGCAAGCCGAGCTCTGAGTCGCGGTCCGCCAGCGCCTCGGCCGCGACGGGCTCCTCGTAGACGAATGGGCTGGCCAAGGTGATGTATCGTATCACCGTTTGGTGATGGTTTATGACCCCTGGTGGTGAGGAGTTATATCACCTCGGGCTCTGCGCTGGACGTCCGCGCGCGCTCATCCGTCGCGCTCGGCCGCTCTCCTCGCCTGGCGCTTGCGCCCGTCCGCCGCGCGCCCGTCCGCGCGCGCGCTCAGCGCACCGGCGGCGGCCACGCTTCCGCGCTCGCCGACAGCGCCGGGTCCCAATCCGCCACCACGCACGAGTGGCGGAAGCCCGAGCGCGCGAACTCCAGCACCGCTCCCTGCGGGTCGGGGCTCGCGCGCACGTCCTCCCAGTCGAGCACGAACTCGCCCAGCTCGCCCTCCCAGCGCGCCGCCGCCGGCGCCAGCTCCACCTCCGCGAACCCCTCCGGCGCCGGGTGCGCGTACACGTAGAACGCCGCCTTTTCGTAGCGCGGGTCGCCCGGCCACCAGCCCACCGCCACCTCCTGCGCGTCCATCGCGTTGCGCATGATGAAGTCCTCCGACGGCGGCTCCGCCGGCCGTCCCGAGAAGAGGTTCACCGCCAGGTCGAACGAGCCCCACCACGCGTTCACCGGGGTCGCGCGCCCGCGGTAGGGCGCGCGGAACGCCGCCAGCGCCAGCGCCGCGCGCGTGGCCGCCCCGTGGTACGCCTCCACCGCCTCCGGGTCGTAGGTGTCGTGCCTGCGATCCTCCGTCAGCGGCTCGCTCCACCACACCTCCTGCGGGGTGGGGTTGATCTGCACCGCCCCCACCAGCGAGCCCACGTCGCTCAGCAGCTCGCTCGTCACCTCGCCCACCGCGCGGTGCGGCGTCAGCGCCAGCCGCCTCCCGCGGCCGTCGCTGTGCTCCACGAACGCCTCGTGCGCGCGCAGGTCCAGCCCCACCACCAGCGCGCCCGAGCCGTCCGGCGCCGGCAGCGCCGCCGTCTCCCACCCGCGCGCCGTCACGCGCAGCGCCGCGTGCTGCAACTGGGGCTCCGGCGCCGCCAGCGCCGCCGCCAGCTTGCCCAGCACCTGCGTGTGCGCGTGCACCGTGTCGCACGTGTCCCGCCACCCCGCGTAGTCCACCGCCGGCCAGTCCTCGCTCATGCCCGTCCTCCCCACCGGCCCCCGCCGGGTGGCCCGGGCCGCTCGTACGCCAGGTCGACCATCCTCAACATCATTGCACCCGCAACCGCAACCACGAGCGTTCACGTGGGTTCTAGGGGGCGGTTGCTACCGAAATGTGAAGATCGGGTAAATAGCGCCTACCACCCAGACTGAAGGTTCCCGGAGGAAGGTTTTTTGATGAGGGTCCCCGTTCGCTTGTCCGTGCTCGCGCTGGCTGCCGCCGGCTTCCTGGCCCTGCCCGCCGCCTCCTTGGGCGCCGGGTTCGGCGTCGAAGAAAAGGGGTTCGAAGCGGGCACCTGCAACGTGCAGACCTGCGAATACTCCAGCCCGCACGGCCAGTTCTATACCCAGGCATCCGGGCACCCGCCGTTTGGCATCACTGGCTTCGAATTCAAGTCCGAAGAACCGCTCCCTGGCCTGAAGGTGCCGATCGGCCGCGTCAAGAACGTGCGCGTCGACGTCCCGCCTGGACTGGCCGCCAACCCCGAGGCGCTACCGCATTGCAAGGTTGCCGAATTCGAAGCAGACACATGCTCGGCGAGCACCCAGATCGGCGAAAATCAGCTGACGGTCGCCATCCCACCAACCGATGTGACCATACCCGCCGCGGTCTTCAACTTGGAACAGCCCGAAGGCCTCCCACTCGAGTTCGGTATCCACGTCTTCGTACCGCCGCTCATCAACGAACACATCTTCCTGGTGGGGCACGTGAGCTGGAACACCGACTACCACGAGTACTTCGAAATCCACAACGTCTCAGCCGCCGTTCCCCTGCTGAAGTCAAAGCTCATCTTCTTCGGCACCGCCGGCACGGGCTTCCTCACGCTGCCCAGCGAATGCTCGTCCACGACCACCTCGCATCTGCGGGTGGAATCCTACGAAGGCGAAGTCTCCGAAACCGACACCCACACGCCCGTTGGGGTGAGCGGCTGCTCGTCGGTCCCGTTCGCGCCGTCCCTTGGGGTCACTCCGAGCACGACCCAGTCCGATCAGCCCGACGGCCTCGGGGTCAACGTGAGCGTGCCGCAGAACCCGAGCCCCAGCGCGATCGACTCCTCCACCGTGCGCACGGCCGTGGTAACCCTGCCCGAAGGGCTCACGCTCAACCCCTCCTCCGCCAACGGCCTACAGGCCTGCACCGACGCGCAGATCGGGATCGGCACCACCACGCCCGTCTCCTGCCCCGCCGCCTCGCAGCTCGGCACGGTCGACATCGAAGTTCCCACGCTCCCCGCCGGCTCGCTGAAGGGCAACGTCTATCTCGGCGCGCCCCTCTCCACCGATCCCGCCTCCGGGCAGGAGTACCGCATCTTCGTCGACGCCGAGTCCGCGCGCTACGGCGTCTCCACGCGGCTGGAAGGCAGGGTCAAGGCCGATCCGAGCACCGGGCGGCTGACCGCCACCTTCGCCGATCTGCCCCAGCAGCCGTTCAGCGAATTCTCCATGCACTTCAACGGCGGAAGCAAGGCTCCGCTGGCCAACCCGCTGGCTTGCGGCACCGCGACCACCGCGACCGCGCTCTCGCCGTACACCGGCGCCGCCGCCGCCACGCCGGCCAGCGCCTTCGCGGTCGACTCCAACGGCAAAGGCGCTGCCTGCTCCAAGCCGCTGCCCTTCTCGCTCGCGCAGTCCACGCAGGTTTCCCCCGCCACCGCCGGCGCCTACTCCTCCTACACCTTCAGTCTCACCCGCGCCGAAGGCCAGCAGTACCTCTCGCAGGTCAAAGTCGCGCTGCCCAAGGGCCTGCTCGCGGTGATCGCCGGCGTGCCTCTGTGTGAAGAACCGCAGGCCGCCCAGGGCAGCTGTCCCGCCGCCTCCGCGATCGGCACCACCACGGTCACGCTCGGCTCCGGCGACCCCTACCCGCTCACCGGCACCGTCTACCTCACCGGCCCCTACGCCGGCGCGCCCTACGGGCTCTCGATCGCGGTGCCCGCCGAGAAAGTCGGGCCGTTCAACTACGGCACGATCGTCACCCGCGAGAAGATCGAAGTCGACAAGCACACCGCCGACGTCACCGTGACCGCGCCCTCACTGCCCACCGTGGTCGGCGGCGTGCCGGTGCGCCTGCGCTCCGTCACCGTCTCGGTCAACCGCGGCTCCTATCTCTTCAACCCCACCAACTGCTCCGCGTTCGCCACCGACTCGACCCTGAACGGCTTCACGCCCGCCACCGCCGAAAGCGCGGTACTCACGCTCTCCACGCCATTCCAGGTCACCGGCTGCTCCTCGCTGCCGTTCAAGCCCACCTTCTCCTCGTCGGTCTCCGCGCACTCCTCGAGGACCAACGGCGTCTCGTTCTCCACCAAGATCACCGCGCCCGCGCACGAGGCCAACATCGCGTCGCTCCTGGTCACGCTGCCCAAGATCCTGCCCTCGCGGCTCACCACGCTCCAGCAGGCCTGTCGCTCCACCACCTTCGAAGCCAACCCCGCCTCCTGCCCGGCCGGCTCGTTGGTGGGATCCGCCTCGGTCACCACCCCGGTGCTCCCCGGCAAGATGACCGGTCCCGCCTACCTGGTCTCCCACGGCAACGCCGCCTTCCCCGACCTCGACCTGATCCTGCGCGGCGCCAACGGCGTCGAAGTGATCCTGGTCGGCACCACCAACATCGTCAACGGGATCACCACCACCAACTTCGCCACGCTCCCCGACGTGCCGGTGTCCAGCGTCGAAGTCAACCTGCCCGCCGGGTCGCACTCCGCACTCACCGCCGAGGGCAACCTCTGCGCCGGCCGGCTGCTCATGCCCACCAAGATCACCGCCCAGAACGGCGCCGTGATCAACCAGAACACCGTCATCCACCCCACCGGCTGCTCCGCCGCGCAGCGCGCCCCCCGCTTCGGGCTCGTGCGCTACAGGGTCCACGGCCACTCCGTCACACTCACCCTGAAAGTCCCCCAGGCCGGACGGCTGACCGTGCGCGGCCACGACCTCACCACCGGTCACGTCCGCTTCAAGAACGCCGCCACCAAGACGCTGACCCTGAAGCTCACCCGCGCCGGCGTGCGCGCTCTGGCTCGCCACCATCGCTTGAGCATCCGCCTCAGCCTGGCCCTCGCCCCGAGCCACGGCAAAGCGCTCGCCGCCCATGGGACCATCGTGTTCGGACACTCCAAGGCCGCGCCCAAGCACCACCACTGAGCGCATCACGATCTGAGCGCGCGCCCCCAGCCGGGCCGCGCCGCGGCGCTCCCCACGCTCCCCAAGGGCGCCGCTCAGCTGGCTCGCCGCCGCGCCCCCGCGCGCGGCCAGCGAGAGGGGAGGGCACGCGCAAGCAGGGGTGGCGCGCGCGAGCCGGGGGCGGTGGGCCGACGGGAGGGCCTCCGCCCCCAGCTCGCGTGCGCCACCCGCCCCAGAGGGCCGCGGGCCGCTCCGACTGCGCCTGCCCGACCGCGCCCGCCCTGCCAGGGCCGCCGGCCAAGCTCTGCGAGACTCCCCTCAGAGCCCACAACCGAGAGCGGAGGTCGCCCATGTCGCAGGCCAGCCCCAACAGCTTTGGCGCAAAGGACGTGCTCACGGCCGGTGGCCGCGAGTGGGAGATCTTCCGGCTCGACCGCCTCCAGGATCGCTTCGACGTGGCTCGCCTGCCCTTCTCGCTGAAGGTGCTGCTGGAGAACCTGTTGCGCAACGAGGGCAACGGCGCCGTGCACGCCTCCGATGTCGAAGCGCTCGCGCGCTGGGACGCCAAAGCCGAGCCCCACACGGAGATCGCGTTCTCCCCCGCGCGCGTGCTCATGCAGGACTTCACCGGCGTGCCCGCCGTGGTGGATCTCGCCGCGATGCGCGACGCGATCGCCGCCATGGGCGGCGATCCCGCCAAGATCAATCCCCTCGTGCCCGCCGAGCTCGTGATCGACCACTCGGTGCAGGTCGACGCGTTCGGCTCGCGCGACGCGTTCGCCATCAACGCCGAGCGCGAGTTCCAACGCAACCGCGAGCGCTACGCCTTCCTGCGCTGGGGCCAGACCGCCTTCGACCGCTTCTCCGTCGTGCCCCCCGAGACCGGGATCGTGCACCAGGTCAACCTCGAGTACCTCGCGCGCGTGGTGTTCACCGACGAGCGCCCCCCCCAGGCCTACCCCGACACGCT
>WQXW01000020.1 GCA_009781575.1 Solirubrobacterales bacterium | reverse complement strand
GCTTTGATCGGCTTGATCAGTGTGGAAACCAAAAACAAATCCCCCACGCTCGCCGGGCGAGCCGTCGACCGCGCCGCTCTCACCCCGATTGAACACGTGTGTGATCCCTAGGATCGAAGCCCATCGCGACCGCTCGAGAAAGCGGAATCCTCGTCCCTCCAGGAGAGCCGCACCCAATTCAAAAGAGGATTCGTTCCGCACGGAACCAATCCACAAAACAAAACACGCAACGGCATCAGCGGCTGGAGCGCCCGCGGGCGGCCGGCGCGGGGCGGCGAGCGCGGCGGCCGCTCGCCCCGGCGGCGCGCCGCCGCTTGCGCGCCTTCACGCCGCGCTCGCGCAGATTCATCGCGAGCGCGACGTCCTCCGCCGGCGAGCCCTTGCCGTCGCCCTTGGTCTCCAGCACGCACGCCAGCGAGTCGAACGGCTCGGCCGACAGGAACGCCCCGCAGCCCCGCTCGCCCAGCTCTCCCTTGCCGATGTTGGCGTGTCGGTCTCTGTTGGATCCCAACGCGCCCTGTGAGTCATTCAGGTGCAGTGAGCCCAGGCGGTCCAGGCCGACCTCCGCGCGCACCTCGCCGAGCACGCCGTCCATGCCCGCGGGGGTGCGGATGTCGTAGCCGGAGGCATACAGGTGACAGGAGTCCAGGCAGATACCCACGCGCCGGTCGCCGCCGATCGCCTCGATCAGCGCGCCCAGCTCGCCGATCGAGCGCCCCAGGGTGCCCCCGGCGCCGGCGGTGTTCTCCAGGTGGAGCGCGCAATCCTCGCTCTCCGCCAGCGCCTCGCGGATCGTCTCGCCGGCGCGCGCGATCGCCGCCGCGGTGTCGCCGTTCTTGGCCGAGCCGGGGTGCAGCACCACGCCGCGCGCGCCGATGCGCGCGCCCGTGCGCAGCGAATGGGTGAGCGATTCGAGCGACTTCTCGCGTATGTCGCGATCCTCGCTGGCGCAGTTGAGCAGGTACACCGCGTGGATCAGCACCGCCCCGATCTCGCTCTCCGCCAGCGCCTCGCGGAAGGCAGCCACGTCGTCCTCCGCGTAGGTGGTAGGGCGCCAGGCGCGCGGCGACTGGTTGAAGATCTGGATCGCGTGGCAGCCGCGTTGCACCCCGCGCTCCACCGCCTTGGGGAGCCCGCCGGCGGGGGACACGTGGGCGCCGATTAGCATGCGCGGATCCTATGCGCCTGCGCTTTGCTCCATCGCCCACCGGCGCCCTGCACATCGGCGGCGCGCGCACCGCGCTCTTCAACTGGTTGCTCGCGCGCCACGCCGGCGGCGCGCTGGTGCTGCGCATCGAGGACACCGATCGCGAGCGCTCCACGCCGGAGAACGTCGAGCAGATCCTCGACGCGCTGCGCTGGCTGGAGCTCGACTGGGACGAGGGGCCCATCCTCCAGAGCGCGCGCTCAGAGCGCCACCGGGAGGTGCTCGAGCGACTGCTCCACAGCGGGCGCGCCTACCGCTCCAGCGCCACCGCCGAGGATGTCCAGGAGTACAAGCGCCGCCACGGCGCCGAGCGCGGCTTTCGCGGCGCCGAGGAGCGCAGCGGCGCCGTGCGCCTGCGCGTGCCCGAGGAGGGGGCCACTGTGGTGCACGACGCGATCCGCGGCGAGACCTCCTTCGAGCACGTCCACCTCGACGACCCCGTGATCGCGCGCGCCGACGGCTCGGCGCTCTACAACTTCGCGGTCGCCATCGACGACCTCGACGCCGCGATCACGCATGTGGTGCGCGGCGAGGACCACCTCTCTAACACCCCCAAGCAGCTGCTGGTGCTGGAAGCGGCGCTGGCCGCCGGCATCCGCCCGCTGCCGGCGGGCGCCGAGCCCTCGTTGCCGGTCTACGCGCACCTGCCCCTGCTGCACGGGCCCGACGGGCGCAAGCTCTCCAAGCGCCACGGCGCCGCCTCCGTGCAGGAGCTGCGCCACGCCGGCTACCTGCCCAGCGCGGTGCGCAACTACCTCGCGCTGCTCGGGTGGGGCGCGACCGACGACGCCACTGTGCTGTCCACCGAGGCGCTGATCGAGCAGTTCTCGCTGGAGCGCGTGAGCCGCAGCCCTGCGCGCTTCGATGAGACCAAGCTGCGCTGGCTGGACGGCGTGCACCTGCGCGAGCTGCCCGCCCAGGAGCTCGCCCGCCGCCTGGAGCAGTTCATCGGTGAAGCGGGTCTGGCGAGCGAGGCGCAGCTCTCGGCCGACCCGCAGCGGCTGGTGGGCGCGGCGCGGATCAGTCGGGAGAAGATGCAGACGCTCGCCGAATTCTGGCCGCTCGCCGGCTTCTTCTTCACGGGCCCGGTCGAGGATCCCTCGGCACGCGAGCGGTGGCTTGACGAGCGCGGCCGCGCGCTGCTCGCGCAGGCGCGCGACGCGCTCGCGCTGGCCGGCGCGCCGGACTTCGACGAGCCCGCCGTCGAGGCCGCGCTCGCCGAGGTGCTCGAGCGCACCGGCGCCAAGGCGCGCGATCTCTACCAGCCGCTGCGCGTGGCGATCGCGGGGCGGGCGGTGTCGCCCGGCATATTCGAGAGCGTCGCGCTGCTGGGCCGCGAGGAGACGCTGGCGCGCGTCGACGCGGCGCTCGCGCCGCGCTGAGCCGCCCCACGGGCGCCGCACGCGCGCCCCGGCTGTATCAGCGCCCGCGCAACTCCCTCAATCATTTGTCCATCACTGCCGATCGGGTGAGTGGGTGTGCCGCAGCGGGCGCGCCCTGCTCGCCTCCGAGTCCCGAACCAATGCCGAGCACGGTGACCGAGCCACATTCCCGCCTGACCCTCGCCTTCCAGGCGCTGGAGGCCTTCCCCGCGCTGTCGGAGTCGCGCGAGCGACTGCTGGCGGCGCTCTCCAAGGAGAGAGTCTCCACCGCCGAGGTGGTGGCCACGGTGGAGTCGGACCTGGCGCTGATCATCGCCGTGTTGCGACTCGCCAACCGCGCCGCCGCGGGAGGGGGCCGCGTGGACACGGTGGCGCACGCCGTGGAGGCGCTCTCGCCGCCGACCGTCAAGGAGCTCGCGGTGCGGCTGCGCACCTTCGACTTCTTCGAGTGCTCGCGCGCGTGGAACACCGCTCCCGAGCGCCTGCGTGTGCACGCGCTGAGCGCCCAGCGCGCCGCGGACCGGCTGGCGGCGGCGATCGGGTACGAGCACCGCGAGCGCCTGGCGGTGACGAGCGTCCTGCACGACATCGGCAAGCTCGTGCTCCAGCGCGCGTATCCCGACTATCCGGGCGAGGTGAGCCTTCACACGCAGACGCCGGAGCAGCGCATCCACCGCGAGCGGCGCGAGCTCGGTGTGGACCACGCGCTGGTGGGGGGCGTGCTGGCGCGCCACTGGGGGCTGCCCGCGACGGTGGTCAACGTGATCGAGCGTCACCACAGCCCCGACCGCAGTGGCGAGGCCGCGCTGGTGGGGCTCGCCGACATGCTGGCCCACTACGAGCGGGGCGCGCCGGTGTCCTCCGCGGAGATGCTGAGGGTGGCGCGCGAGCTCGGCCTCGGGCCCTCGGACCTGCGCGGGGTGATGTACGAGCTGCCCGCCTCCGCGCCCGTCCCCGCGGACCGGCGCCGGCGCCACGTCGACCCCTGCCCGCTCTCCGAGCGCGAGCTGGGCGTGCTGCGCAGGCTCGCCGAATGCAAGGTGTACAAGCAGATCGCGCGCGAGCTGACCCTCTCGACCAGCACGGTGCGCACGCACCTGCACAACATCTACGGCAAGCTCGGCGCCGGCGATCGCGCGCAGGCGGTGCTGATCGCGACCGAGCGCGGCTGGCTCTAGGGCGCAAGTCGCGCGACGATCGCGCGGTGGAGTGCCGGGCGTTACGTTTGCGTAGCATCGGCCCGTGATCTCGATCACCAGCAAGTCGCCCTACGCGGTCGCCGCGCTGGCCGAGCTGGGGCGCGTGGCGGGCGACGATCCCGTGCCGATCGGCGAGCTGGCGCGGCGCCGGGACGTGCCGGTGCAGTTCCTGGAGCAGCTGTTCGCGGTGCTGCGGCGCGCCGGCATCCTCACCTCCCAGCGCGGCGTCAAGGGCGGCTACCGCTTCGGGCGCGCGCCCGCGGAGGTGAGCGTGCTCGAGGTGGTCGAGCTGCTGGACGGGCCGGTGGGCAGCCAGGCGGAGGGCGTGTTCGCCGACGCCGCCGGCGCCGCGCGCGAGGTGCTCTCGCACACCACGATCGCCGACGTGATCGAGCGCGAGGCCCGCGAGGCCGGCACCAGCATGTACCACATCTGAGGCGCGCGCGTGCGGGGCCGAGGCGGCGCGCGGGTCTCGAACACGCTTGTCCGAGGCGCCGTTGGGGGATTCAAAAGGAGAATTCGTTCCGCGCGAAACGAATCCAAAAAACAAAACACGAAACGCTCGGAGCTCGACCGGCACCGCTGCAGCGCCAGCCCGCCAGCCCGCCAGCCCGCCGGCCCGCCGGCCTGCCGCCCGCCGCACCGCCCGCTCCGCGGCGCCGACCCACGCCCTCACAGGCGGATCTCTATTGTCGGTGACCCTATGGGGGGAATTCCGATCAACATTTCCCAGCTGGTGGGGGATACGCCGCTTGTGCGGCTCACGCGCCTGCTGGACGGTCCACCGGATGGCTTGCCCGGAGGCTCGGCGGGGGGCGCGACGGGGCCCGGGCCGGCGGAGCTGTACGCCAAGCTCGAGGCGTTCAACCCGGGCGGCTCGGTCAAGGATCGCATCGGCGTGGCGATGATCGAGGCCGCCGAGCGCGAGGGGCGCATCGAGCCGGGGCGCACCACGATCGTGGAGGCCACCAGCGGCAACACCGGCATCGCGCTGGCGTTCGTGTGCGCCGCCAAGGGGTACGAGCTGGTGCTGACCCTGCCCCAGGGGATGAGCCGCGAGCGCGAGAGTTTGTTGCGACTCTACGGCGCGCGGGTGCAGATCACCGAGTCGCTCGGCGGGATGGAGGAGGCGGTGCAGGCCGCGCGCGCGCTGGCCCGCGATCGCGACGCGTTCCTGCCGGACCAGTTCTCCAATCCTGCCAACCCCGCCGCGCACCGCGCCACCACCGGGCCCGAGATCGAGCGCGCGCTCGGCGGGCGCCTCGATGTGCTGGTGGCCGGCGTGGGCACCGGGGGCACGATCACCGGCGCCGGCGAATACCTGCGCGCGCGCAACCCGAAGCTGTGGATCGTGGCGGTCGAGCCCGCCGGCTCGCCGGTGCTCTCCGGCGGCGCGCCCGGCGCGCACCGCATCCAGGGAATCGGCGCCGGCTTCATTCCGCCGGTGCTGGAGCGCGAGCTGATCGACGAGGTGATCGCGGTGAGCGACCAGGACGCGATCGTGACCGCGCGCCTGTGCGCGCGGCGGGAGGGGCTGCTGGCGGGGATCTCCGGTGGCGCCGTGCTGTGGGCGGCGCTGCGTGTGGCACGGCGGCCCGAGTCCGGCGGGCGGCGGATCCTGGTGGTGATGCCCGACTCCGGCGAGCGCTATGTGTCACTCCCCTTCTTCGCTCCCACCTGAGATACGCCCGATCGCGCAAGTTGGACCGGTTGGCCGCGCGTTAAGCTGGTTGCGCGACCGGAACCGGCACCGGCGGAGGGGGCTCCGCTTGATGCGTAACGCCGCGTGGCACCCACCGGCGCCGCGCCCGACCGCGTGCGGAGTCCCATCTCAAAACATCTGCGAAAGGAGACGTGGACGTGAACGGATTGCGATCGAGACGGCTCGGAGGCGGGCTGTCCACATTGCTGGGAGCGGGTGGAGTGGCGCTCGCCATGCTGAGCATCGGCGCGAGCGCCGCTGCCGCGCACCGGCCCCAGACGTGCTCGGGCAGTGCGCAAGCGCCGGGCGTACTCGAGGGCAGCATCCAATCCAACGCGACCGTCGAAGGGTTCTGCGTGGTCAACGCCGGACCGGCCACGGTCGCCGGAAACCTCACCGTGCGCCCGGGCGCGGTCCTGGCCGCTGCATTTGCGCTCAACGACCAGACCGGGAACGGCAACTCGAGCCTGAGCGTGGGGGGCAACATTCGCGTCCAGCGGGGCGCGACGCTCATCCTCGGCTGCACCCCCCAGAGCTTTGCGTGCCTCGACGATCCCAACCAGGCACACCCCACCCTCTCCAGCGCCGCCTCCGTGGGCGGAAATCTGGACTCCCACCAGCCGTTGGGGGTGGTGGTGCACGACGCCACGATCGGCGGCAACGTGAGCCAGAACGGTGGGGGCGGCGGCTTGGAGTGCGAACCCACCGGGATCTTCGCGACCTTCCACGTCCCCGTGTACAGCACCTACGAGGACGGCCGGGTCGGCGGCAACCTGAGCGTGAACGGCCTCACCTCCTGCTGGCTGGGGATGGCGCGTGAGCAGGTGGGCGGGAACCTGCGCGTGACCGGCGATCAGCTCGCCGACCCCGACGCGATCGAGATCGTCTCCAACACCGTCGGGCGCAACCTGATCTGCCACGGCGACAGCCAGGTGTGGGACAGCGCGGACGTCACGCCGGAAGTGCTCTTCCCGCGCGCGTCCTTCCCCAACACCGTCAACGGGAAACGGATCGGCCAGTGCCTGCTGGCCAGTCCAACCGAAGAAGGGGGGGCGCTCGGACCGGGGCCCTTCTAGCCCGCCCGAGGCCGTCCGCACAAGCTCCAGGCCCCGGGTCGCGCCGCGCGATCCGGGGCCCGGGATGCGGCGCGGCGAGCAGCTGAGGAACCACACCGCGGCCGCTACGCTGTTGGCATGTTGGGCCTCGGGACCCTTGCGCGGGTGGCCGGCGAGGTGCGGCGCGATGTCGCCGCCGCGCGCGAGCGCGACCCGGCCGCGCGGGGCGTGGGCCCCGGCGAGATCCTCGCCACCTGGCCCGGCATCCACGCGCTGCTCTCCCACCGCATGGCGCATGCGCTGCAGCAGGCCGGCGTGCCGCTGCTGCCGCGCTCGCTCTCGATGGCCAGCCGCACGCTGACCGGCATCGAGATCCACCCCGCCGCCCAGATCGGCAGGGGCCTGTTCATCGACCACGGCTCCGGGGTGGTGATCGGCGAGACCGCCACGATCGGCGACGACGTGACCCTCTATCAGGGCGTCACGCTGGGCGGCACCGGCTTTGCCACCGGCAAGCGCCATCCCACCGTGCAGGACAACGTCACGATCGGCTCCGGCGCGAAGCTGCTGGGGCCGATCACGGTCGGGCACGGCGCCAAGATCGGCGCCAACACGGTGGTGATCACCGACGTGCCGCCCCACTCCACCGTGGTCGGCAACCCCGGCCACCCGGTGCGGATCGAAGGCCGCCGCCCGGAGGGGCCCGACGCCGACTGGATCCACCTGCCCGACCCGATCGCCGAGGCGATCCAGGGCCTGGCCGGGCGCATCGGCGAACTGGAACGCGCGGTCGCGCGCCTCTCCGGAGAGGAGCCCGAGCAGGTGGCCGAGGTGAAGCCGCTGCGCCCGGCCAAGGGCCGCAACCCCGCCGGCGGCTGAGGCTGCCGGCAGACGCCCCGCCCAGCGACCGGCCGGGCGGCGGCCGAGCGCCCAGGCGCCTCTCTCAGTAGAACACGGTGCGGCAGCGGTGGCGCGGGCGCGCCTTGTACGGGTCGGCCTGGCCGCGGTTCCACAGCGAGGTGTCCAGCGTGCGCGGAGCCACCCCGGTGCGCGCGCTGATCAGCTCGCAGGCGTGCAGCGCGCAGGCGCGTATCTCGCGCTCGGCGCCGCCCAGCGCGAGCATGTGCCCCGCGTCGATCTCCCCGGCCAGCCGCTCGTCGTAGCGCAGCACTCCGTCGCAGCGCAGCACGTGGGGCACGACGTTGTCGGCGAAGATCGTCAGTCGATCGAGGTCGTCGAAGTGCGCCACGCCGGCCAGCGCCAGGTCGCTGGCCACGATCTGCGCGCGCTTGTAGAAGCCGCGGTCGTCGAACATCGCCATGCCCCGCGCCAGCATCTCCGCCAGCCGCTCGGCCGAGCGGCCGGCCGCGGCGACCAGCTCCAGCGCGCCGCGATCGCCCAGGAAGGTGCCCAGCGACCGCAGCGCCTGCGCGTAGAGGCTCATCAGCTCGCTGTCGGGCTCCTGTTCGAGGATCGCCGCGATCTCCCCGGTGCTCACCGCCCGCAGCCAACGCGGGGTGGGAGGTCCGTGGGCGCGCACGTGCTCGGCCAGCGCCCACGCCACCGTGAAGTAGCCGCCCAACGGACGCCCGTCGACGTGGCGCTTGCGCAACGTGGGAAACCAGCCCGAGCCGAAGTTGATCGCATCGAGCGCCAGCATGTAGCCGGCCACCTCTCCCGGCTCGCCCTCCAGAAAATGGAAGACCGGATGGAGTACCGGCGGCGGCCCCGGCTTGACCTCCGACAGCGCGTAGAGGGCGATCGAGACCGAGCGCGCCCGCCGCGCGATCTGCGCGCAATCCGAGCGGACCCCGTCGAGCAGCGACATGGCGCACACGTTAGGCGCGCGAGGGCGGCCGGTGGCGCTTCTATGCTGCCGAGCGTGGCCGCCAACCCGCACGCCGAGCTCCTCCAGGAGCTGCTGGAGGATCTCAACGAGCCCCAGCGCGAGGCGGTCACCCACGGCGAGGGGCCGCTGTTGATCCTCGCCGGCGCGGGGAGCGGCAAGACGCGCGTGCTGGCCCACCGCATCGCGTTTCTGATCTTCACCGACCAGGCCCAGCCCAGCGAGATCCTCGCGATCACCTTCACCAACAAGGCCGCCGGCGAGATGCGCGAGCGCGTGCAACGGCTGCTCGGCCACGGCACGCGCGGCATGTGGCTGATGACCTTCCACGCCGCCTGCGCGCGCATGCTGCGCGCCGACGCGCACCGGCTCGGCTACACGCGCCAGTTCACGATCTACGACCAGGCCGACGCGCGGCGCCTGGCCAAGCGCTGCATCGAGCAGCTGGGCGTGGACCCCAAGCGCTACACGCCCGCCGCGATCCACAGCCGCATCTCGGAAGCCAAGAACCGCCTGCTGGACGTGGACGCCTACCGTCAGCTCGGGGGCGGGCATTTCGAGGAAATCGTGGGCGACGCGTATGCGCTCTACGACCGCGACCTGCACCGCGCCAACGCGATGGACTTCGACGATCTGCTCTTCAGGGCCGTGAACCTGCTCGAGCTGTTCGGAGAGGTGCGCGCGCGCCACGCCGAGACCTTTCGCCACGTGCTGGTCGACGAGTACCAGGACACAAACCACGCGCAGTACCGGCTGCTGCAGCTGCTGATCGGCGGCGGGCGCGAGCAGCCGGAGCGCGGCGAGCGCGTGCACATCGCGGGGCATCGCAACCTCGCGGTGGTGGGCGACGACTCGCAGTCGATCTACGGGTTTCGGTGCGCCGACATACGCAACATCCTCGACTTCTGCGACGACTTCCCCGACGCGCGCGTGATCAAGCTCGAGCAGAACTACCGCTCCACGCAGACCATCCTCTCTGCCGCCAACGCCGTCATCGCCAACAACCGCGCGGGGATCTCAAAGCGGCTGTGGAGCGAGCTGGGGAAGGGCAGCGCTATCCAGGTGCGCGAACTTTCAGATGAGCACGCCGAGGCGCGCCACGTGGTGGGCGAGATCGAGCGGCTGCTCGACGAGGGCGCCAGCCGCTCGGAGATCGCGGTCTTCTACAGGACCAACGCCATGTCGAGAGTGCTGGAGGACACGCTGGTGCGGCGCGAGATCGCCTATCAGGTGATCGGCGGCACCAAGTTCTACGAGCGCGCCGAGATCAAGGATGCGATCGCCTATCTGGCGCTGCTGGCCAACCCGCAGGACGTGGTCAGCTTCCAGCGCGTGGCCAACTCGCCTCGCCGCGGCATCGGGCAGACCTCCCTCGCCAGGGTGCTCGCGCACGCGTCCTCCGCGGACATCTCGGTGTGGGAGGCGGCGAGCGAGCCCGACAGGATCCCCGGCCTCGGCGCTGCGGCGGTCAAGGCGCTTCACCGCTTCATGGAGACGATGCAGTCGCTGCGCGAGCTGGCCGACACGCGCGCGCCGATCGCGGAGCTCGTGGAGACGATGCTGCGCGCGAGCGGTTACCTCGACGCCCTGGAGGCCGAGCGCACGATCGAGGCGCGCGGCCGCGTCGAGAACCTCGAGCAGCTGGTGGAGGTGGGCCGCGAGTTCGACGCCACGCTGCTCGAGGAGGGCGAGCCGCTCGAGATGTTCCTCCAGCAGATCGCGCTGGTCTCCGACGCCGACTCGCGCCGCGCAGGCGAGAGCCTCGTGACGCTGATGACCCTCCACAACGCCAAGGGCCTCGAGTACCCGATCGTGTTCATCGTGGGCTGCGAGGACGGCGTGTTCCCGCACTCGCGCGCGATCGACGAGGGCGGCCTGGAGGAGGAGCGCCGACTCTTCTACGTGGGCATCACACGCGCGATGCGCGAGCTCTACCTGACCCACGCACAGCGGCGCGCGCTGTTCGGCGCCCAGTCCTACGGCCTGCCCAGCCGCTTCTTGGGGGAGATCCCCGAGGAGCTGAGCGAGCGCGAGTCGCAGAGCGGCGGGGGCTGGCACGAGGCGGCGATCGGCAACGGCGCCCGACCCCACGGCGCCCGCCAGCAGCTCGCCCGGCCTCGCGGGTCGCTCGGCGCCACCACGGGCGCGGCGCTCGGCGGCTCGGGACGCGCGGCCGGCGCGGGCGCCGGGGGCGCCGGTGCGGGCGGCGCTGGCCGGCAAAGGAGCGGCGCGCCCCCCCTGGAAGTACCCCAATTCAGGCTGGGCGACGACGTGGTGCACGCGGCGTTCGGCGAGGGCGTGGTGACCGGTCTCGAGCCCGGCGGCATGATCGTGGTGCGCTTCGCCGGCGACGGCTCGGAGCGCAAGCTGATCGCCGAGTACGCGCCGGTGAGCCGACGGTAGCCGCGGGCCGGCGTTGGGGCCCGGCCGCGCCGTTACGATCCGGGGCGTGGCGGCCACGATCATCGACGGCAAGGCGATCGCCGCGCGCGTGCGCGGGGAGGTCGCGCGCGAGGTGGCGCTGCTGCGCGAGCGCAGCGGGCGCGTGCCAGGACTGGCCACCGTGCTGGTGGGCGACGACCCGGGCTCGGCGATCTACGTGGCCGGCAAGCAGCGCGCCTCCAATGAGGTGGGCATGCGCCCCTTCGACGAGCGCCTGCCGGCGCACGCCTCGGCCGAGCAGGTGGCGAGCACGCTCGAGCGGCTGAACGGCAGCCCGCAGGTGAGCGGCATCCTCTTGCAGCTGCCGCCGCCGCCCCACCTCGACGGGCCCTCGCTCACGGAGCTGATCGACCCCGCCAAGGACGTGGATGGGCTCACGCCGGTCAACGCGGGCCGCTTGGCGCTCGGCGTGCCGGGCCTGCGCCCGGCCACCCCGCTCGGCGTGATGGAGCTGCTGCGCAGCGTGGACGCGCCCCTGGAGGGCGCCGAGGCGGTGGTGGTGGGCCGCTCGAACCTGTTTGGCAAGCCGATGGCGCAGCTGCTGCTGGGCGCCAACGCGACGGTGACCACCTGCCACTCGCGCACCCGCGAGCTGGCGGCGGTGTGCGCGCGCGCGGACGTGCTGATCGCCGCCGCCGGCCGCCCGCGCCTGATCGGGCGCGAGTTCATCAAGCCGGGCGCGATCGTGATCGACGTGGGCATGAACCGCCTCACCCCCGAGGAGGCCGGCACCCGCAGTGGGCTGGTGGGCGACGTCGACTTCGAGGCCGCGCGCGAGCTGGCCGCGGCGCTCACCCCCGTGCCGGGCGGCGTGGGGCCGATGACGATCGCGCTGTTGCTGCGCAACACCCTGCAGGCGGCGCGCGCGCAGCTCGAGCGCGAGGAGCGCGCGGCCTGATGCTGCGCAGGATCCGGCTCGGGGAGCTGATCGCGCTGGCCGGCGCGATCGCGGCGATCGTGGCGCTGACGGGGGGCTGGTACCGCACCGCGTCCGGCGGCTCCCTGGACGCGTGGGACACCTTCGACGCGGCGATCGTGCTGGTGCTGCTGGCGATCGTGGCGGCGATCGTGATGTTCCTCACCGCGTTGCGCGAGCGCTCGCCCGCGGTGCCGGTGGTGGCGACCGTGTGGAGCACCCTGTTCGCGCTGATCGCGATCGTGGCCGCGATCGTCAGAGTGCTCGAGCGACCCGACGGCGCCAGCTCGCTGCAGGCCGGCGCGTGGTTGGCGCTGGGAGGAGCGCTGGCGATGGCGATCGGCAGCTGGCAGGCGATGCGCGACGAGCGCACCGAGCTCTACGAGCTGCCCCAGATCGAGCCACGCGAGCCGCCGCCGGTCGGCTGAGCGCCCGCCGGCGCGCCGCCTCGAACACATCTGTCTGAGTCTCCGTTGGGGGATTCAAAAAGAGGATTGGTTCCGCGCGGAACCAATCCTCAAAACAAAAAACGAAACGGACGCTGCTCGACCGAGCGGCACCGCCCGAGCCGCGCTCCTCGGAGGATGCGAGCTCTAGAATCCGGCCCCGTGATCGACCGCGACGAGGTGCTGCACGTGGCTCGCCTGGCGCGCCTGGAGCTCTCCGAGGAGGAGATCGAGGCGATGCGCCGGGAGCTGTCCTCCGTGCTCGATCACGTCGAGAAGATCGGCGAGCTCGAGCTCGATGGCGTGCCACCGACCTCGCATGTCGCCGACGTCACCGGCGCCCTGCGCGACGACGAGCCCGAGCCGTGCCTGCCCCGCGAGGTGGCGCTCGCCGCGGCGCCGGCGGTGCGGGATGGGGGCTTCCTCGTGCCGAGCCCCCAGGCATGAGCGGCCGCGAGCCATGAGCGACCGACGGCTATGAGCGACCGACGGCTATGAGCGACCGCGAGCTTGTCGGCCTCTCGGCGAGCGCGGCGATCGCCGCTGTGCGCGCGGGCGAGCTCGACTCCCACGAGCTGTTCGCCACCTACCGGCGGCGGGCGCTGGAGCACGGCACGCGCGCGCCGGGGCAGCTGAACTGCTCGACGTGGATCGCCGAGGATGCGCCCGGCGACTCGCCCGACGGCGCGCCGCCGGCGGGGTTGGCACTGGCGGGGCTGCCGCTCGCCGTCAAGGACCTCTTCTGTACCGAGGGGGTGCCCAGCCAGGCCGGCTCGAGGATGCTCGAGGGCTACCGGCCGCCGTACACGGCCACCGCGGTCGCCAGGCTCCAAGACGCCGGCGCGCGGCTGCTGACCAAGACCAACCAGGACGAGTTCGCGATGGGATCCTCCACCGAGCACTCCGCCTTCGGGCCCACGCTCAACCCATGGGGGCT
>WQXW01000019.1 GCA_009781575.1 Solirubrobacterales bacterium | reverse complement strand
TGGGGCAGCGTGCCGGTGAGCACCAGTGTCTTGCCCGCCAGCACGCCCTCCTCCGGCGCGGGGCCCTCTTCGGCGAAGCGCAACCCCTGCGCGCGCAGATCGTCGATCAGGTCGCGCATCCCGCGGTCGCCGAGCTGGCCGCGGATCGTGGCGGCCATCTTGGCGCCGATGCCCGGCGTCTGCTCGATCTCCTCCTGCGAGGCGCCCAGCAGCGCGTCGACGTCGCGAAAGCGCGCCGCCAGGTTGCGGGCGGTGACCTCGCCCACCTCCTCGAGGCCCAGCGCCCACAGCACCTTGGCGAAGGGGCGCTCCTTGGAGGCCTCGATCGCCGCCAGCGCGTTGCGCGCCGAGACCTGCGCGAACCCCTCCAGCTCGAGCAGCCCCTCCTCGGTGAGCCTGTAGAAGTCGGTCGGCGTTGCCACCAGGCCGCGGCGCTGCAGCAGCGCCACCTGCTTCTCGCCCAGGCCGTCGATGTCCATCGCGCCGCGCGAGACGAAGTGCTTGAGCAGCTGCCAACGCCGCTCGGGGCACTCGAGGTTGGGGCACTTGGTGAACACCGATTCCGCCGGCTTGAGCGTCTCGGTGTCACAGAACGGGCAGCGCGCCGGCGGGCGCGGCGGGGGGCTCCGGTCCGCACGCTCGGCCACGTGCGGCGCCGGCGAGATCACCTGCGGGATCACGTCGCCGGCGCGCAACACGATCACGTCCTCGCCCTCGCGGATGTCCTTGCGCGCGAGATCCTCCTCGTTGTGGAGCGTGGCCAGCTTGATCACCACTCCACCCACCGCCACCGGCTCCAGCACCGCGTAGGGGTGCAGATCGCCGAACCGCCCCACGTTCCAGCCGATCTTGTGCAGCCGCGTGAGCGCGGTGGTGGGCGGGAACTTCCACGCCACCGCCCAGCGCGGCTCGCGCCCCACCGAGCCCAGGCGCCGCTGCAGAGCGAGATCAGACACCTTCACCACCGCGCCGTCGATCTCGAAGTCGAGCTCCCCGCGCCGCGCCTGCCACGCGCGGCACTGCTCCACCACGTCATCCTCGCTGTGCAGCCGCTTGACATCCTGATTGACCGGGAAGCGGCGCTCGGCGAGCCAGCGCAACGCCTCCCAATGGCTCTCCAGGCGCAGGCCCTCGGTCACGCCCACCTGGTAGCACCAGATCGACAGCGGCCGCTCCGCCGCCAGCGCCGGGTCCAGCTGGCGCAACGTGCCCGCCGCCGAGTTGCGCGGGTTCATGAAGGTCGACAGGCCCCCTTCGGCGCGCCGCTCGTTCAGCGCGGTGAAGTCGCGCAGCGACATGTACACCTCGCCCCGCACCTCCAACAGCGCCGGCGCGTGCTCCACGCGCAACGGGATCGCGCCGATCGTGCGCAGGTTGTGTGTGACGTCCTCGCCGACCTCGCCGTTGCCCCGCGTGGCGCCCCGCTCCAAGCGCCCCTCGCGGTAGACGAGGCTGATCGCCAGCCCGTCCACCTTGGGCTCCACCACGAACTCGAACTCCGGCTCCGTGATGCCTTCGCGCGCCAGATGCACCCGCATGCGCTGCACCCACGCGCGCAACTCCTCCTCCGAGCGCACGTTGGCCAGCGACAGCATCGGCTCCAGGTGGCGCACCTTCTCCAGCCTCCCCACCGGCTCCGCGCCCACGCGCCGCGTCGGCGAGTCCTCGCTCGCCAGCTCCGGGTGCGCCGCCTCCAGCCCCCGCAGCTCCTCCATCAGCGCGTCGTACTCGTCGTCCCCGATCTCCGGGTCGTCCAGCACGTAGTAGCGCCAGTTGTGGTATTCGAGCCGGCCGCGCAACTCCCGCGCGCGCGCCTGCGGCTCCTGCGCGCTTCCCTCCGATACCGGCGAGCGCTCGGCGCCGGCCCTGGCTGCGTCCGCCTTCCCGGCGCCAGCGTCCCCGGCGCGGCCCTTGCCCGCACCGGAGCGCACCGCCCGGCGCTGCGCGCTCACATGGGCTCCCGCTCGCTGGCAGGCCTGCGCTCGGTGGCAGGCTCGCGCTCGTGGGCAGGCTCGCGCTCGGGGGCGGACCTGCGCTCGGGGGCGGGCCTGCGCTCCGAGGTCGCGGCGACCAGGAGGCCCTCCAGGTCGAAGCTGCGCAGCGCCTCCAGGCGGCTGCGATCGGTCAGATCGAAGTGGATCGGCGTGAGCGCGATCCTCCCGGAGGCGACCGCCGCCAGGTCGGTGCCGGGCTCGTCGCGGTAGCCGGGGTCGGAGCCGTAGATCCAGAAGCGCCGGCGCGCGCCTTCCTGGTGGTCGAGGCGCAGCTCGTCCCGGTAGATGCGCTTGCCGAGGCGCGTGACCTCGACCCCGCCGGGCGTGCCGGCGGGCACGTTGATGTTGAGCAGCGTGCCCCCCGGGAGCGGCACCTCCTCGAAGCGCTCCACCATGCGCGCCGCGAACGCCGCGGCCACATCGAAATCGAAGCCGCCGTCGTAGCGGAAGTCGAGCGCGCGCGCCGCCGACTGCTGGGAGACCGCGATCGCCGGCAGCCCCAGCACCACGCCCTCCAGCGCCGCCGCCACTGTGCCGGAGTAGGTGATGTCGTCGCCGAGGTTCGCGCCGTGGTTGATCCCCGACACCACCAGGTCGGGCTCGAACGCGCGCACCAGCCCGAGGCTGGCCAGCCGCACGCAATCGACCGGCGTGCCGTCGGTGGCGTACCCCACCGAGCCGTCCGCGAAGGGCACCTCCTCCACCCACAGCGGCCGGCGCGTGGTGATCGAGCGCGCCATCGCCGAGCGGTTGCCGTCGGGCGCGATCACCTTCAATCGCACGCCCGCGAGCGCCGCCAGCGCGCGGCGCAGCGTCTGCAGCCCCTCGGCCTCGATCCCGTCGTCGTTGGTGAGCAGCACGTTCAGCATCGCGCGCTCCCAGCATAGGGGCCGCCACGGTTCCCATAGGCCACCGAGGCGAGCGCCAGGCCGTGGGGCGGCGCGGTGGGGCCGGCCTCGCCGCGCGGCCGTCCACCCAGCAGCGCGGTGAACTCCGCCACCGAGCGCCGGCCCGCGCCGACCTCCAGCATCGTGCCCACCAGCACGCGGTTCATGTGGCGCATGAAGGTGTCGGCCTCGATCCACCACTCCACCAACTCGGCGTGCGCGCGCCACTCCGCCATCAGCACCTCGCGCTCGAAGCGCACGTGCTCGGTGTCGGTGGGCGTGAACGCGGTGAAGTCGTGGCGCCCCACCAGCGCGCGCGCGCACTCCTGCATCGCCTCCAGGTCCAGCGCGCGCGAGACCCACAGCGCCGTGCCCGCCAGCAGGGCAGAGCGCGCGCGGCGGCACAGCAGCCGATAGCAGTAGGTGCGGCTGGTGGCATCGCGCCGGGCGTCAAAATGCGCGGCCGCGGCGGGCTCGGCGGCAAGCACCGCCACATCGCGCGGCAACAGCGCGTTCAGGCGCAGCGGATCGACCGCCTCGTGGCGGTAGCTGGCGATTTGCCCCCACGCGTGCACCCCCCGGTCGGTGCGCCCCGCCACCGTGACCGACAGCGGCTCGCCGCCCAGGTCGCGCGTGCCGAGGATCGTGCGCAGCGCCCGCTCGAGCTCCTCCTGCACCGTGCGCTCCCCCGGCTGGCGCGCCCACCCCGCAAACCCCCCGCCGTCGTACTCGAGCGTCAGCTTGGTGACCATCGACCATTTCTACCGAGCCCGCGCGGGCGAGCGCCTCGCGGCCACCGCGCAGGGCAGCTGCGCTCTACCCGCGCCTTGTGCCGGCGCGCTGTCTCGAACACACCTGTCGGAGGCGCCGTTGGGGGATTCAAAAAGAGGATTCGTTCCGCGCGGAACCAATCCTCAAAACAAAAAACGCAACGGACGCTGGCCGACCGACAAAAGTCGGCGCCGGCTTCAACTCAGACCAGCTCGATCAGGACCATCTCGCTGGAATCCGAGCGGCGCGGGCCCAGCTTGAGGATGCGCGTGTACCCGCCGGGGCGCTCCGCGTAGCGGGGCGCGACCTCCTCGAAGAGCCGGTGCACGGCGAACTTGTCCTGCGCCAGCGCCGACAGCGCCTGGCGGCGGGCGTGCAGGTCGTTCTGCTTGGCCAGCGTGATCAGCCGCTCGATCTCGGGGCGCACCGCCTTCGCGCGCGCCTCGGTGGTGCGGATCCGCTCGTGCTCGAGGATCTCCTTGGTGAGGTTCATGAGCAGCGCGCGCCGGTGGGCGGAGTCGCGGCTCAGCTTGTTGCGGGTCTTCTGGTGGCGCATCGCTACCCCATCGCTACTCTTCGCGCAGTCCCAGGCCGCGGGCGTGCAGCGTCTCGATCACCTCGTCGATCGACTTCTTGCCGAAGTTGGGGATCGAGTTGAGCTCGCCCTCCGACTTGGAGATCAGGTCGCCCACGGTCTGGATGCCCGCGCGCTTGAGGCAGTTGTAGGAGCGCACGCCCAGCTCCAGCTCCTCGATGAGGATGTTCCACTCTTCGCCCTGCAACGCCGCCGGTCCGCCGCCGGCGGCGCCCGCGTGCCCGTCCAGCAGCTGGCCGCCGGGGGCGGCGCGCAGCTCCTCGATGCGCTCCGCGTCGGTGAAGATCGCCAGCTGGGAGATCAACAGCTCGGCGGCCTCACGCAGCGCCGACTGCGGCTCGATCGAGCCGTCGGTCTCGATGTCGAGCGTCAGCTTGTCGAAGTCGGTCTTCTGACCCACGCGCGCCTGGTCCACAGCGTAGGCCACGCGGCGCACCGGCGAGAAGATCGAGTCGATCGGGATCACGCCGATCGGCTGGTCGGGCGACTTGTTCTCCTCCGCCGGGCGGTAGCCGCGCCCGCGGCCGATGGTCATGTACATCTCCAGCTTGGTCTTCTTCTCCAGCGTCGCGATGTGGACCTCCGAGTTGAGGATCTCCACGCCCGCCGGCAGGTCGATGTCCTTCGCGGTGATCTCACCCGGGCCGCTCACCACCAGCGGCGCCTCGACCTCGGTGGCGTCCGAGTGCATGCGGCACACCACGTCCTTGAGGTTGAGGATCATGTCGGTCACATCCTCCTTGACCCCCGAGATGGTCGAGAACTCGTGGGCCACGCCCTCGATGCGCACGCTGGTCACGGCGGCGCCGGCCAGCGAGGACAGCAGCACCCGCCGCAGCGAGTTGCCAAAGGTGTAACCGAACCCTCGGTCGAGCGGCTCGATTATGAACGTGCCGCGGTTGTGATCGACGGACTCGCTAGTGATCCGGGGAATTTGGAAGTCGAGCATCAGGGAGGTCCTCTGTGGTTGGTCTCGCGCCGACGGCGCCACGCGCCACCGGCTCTGGCCCGCCGCCGCGTGGTCGCGTGGCGGGCGGCACGGCACTACTACTTGGAGTACAGCTCCACGATGAGCTGCTCCTGCACAGGTGCCGCCACCTCGCGCCGCTCCGGCCTGCGCAGCACCTTGGCGGTCAGCCCCTCGTGGTCGGCCTGCAGCCACGCGGGAATCTGTCCGGTCAGCTCAGTGGCGTCGCGCACCACCTTGGTGGCCGGCGTGTCGGCGCCGATCGCGATCACATCGCCCGGCCGCACCTGGTAGCTGGGGATGTTGACGCGCCGCCCGTTCACGGTCCAGTGTCCATGGCGGATCAGCTGGCGCGCCTGGCGGCGCGACGCGGCGAAGCCGAGGCGCACCAGCACGTTGTCGAAGCGGCACTCCAGCAGCGCCAGCAGGTTCTCGCCGGTGATCCCCGGCTGGCGTGAGGCCTTGACGTAGTAGCCGTGGAACTGGCGCTCGAGCACGCCGTAGTAGCGGCGGGCCTTCTGCTTCTCGCGCAACTGCACGCGGTACTCGCTCTGCTTCTGGCGCCCGCGGCCGTGCTCGCCGGGGGGATAGGAGCGGCGCTCCACGCCGCACTTGTCGGTGAGGCAGCGCTCGCCCTTGAGGAACAGCTTCTGCCCCTCCCGGCGGCACTGCTTGCACTGGGCGCCCGTGTCGCGTGCCATCCAGCGCCCCTACACGCGCCGGCGCTTGCGCGGGCGACAGCCGTTGTGGGCCTGGGGCGTGACGTCCTTGACCCCACTCACTTCCAGGCCCGCCGCCTGCAACGAGCGGATCGCGGTCTCGCGGCCCGAGCCGGGACCCTTCACATAAACCTCCACCTTCTGCAGGCCCTGCTCCAGGCCCTTGCGCGCGGCCGCGTCGGCGGTGACCTGCGCGGCGAACGGCGTGGACTTGCGCGAGCCCTTGAAACCCGCGCCCCCGGCCGACTCCCACGCGATCACGTTGCCCTGCACGTCGGTGAGCGAGACGATCGTGTTGTTGAACGACGTCTTGATGTGGGCCTGGCCCACGGGGATGTTCTTCTTCGGCTTGCGCCGGCCGCGTGCGCGCTTGGGTGGAGCCACTTACTTCTTGCCCACCTTCTTCTTGCCCGCCACCTGCATGCGCTTGGGACCCTTGCGCGTGCGCGCGTTGGTCTTCGTCTTCTGACCGCGCACCGGCAGCCCGCGGCGATGGCGCAGGCCCCGATAGCAGGAGATCTCCTGCAGACGCTTGATGTCCTGCGAGCGTTCGCGCCGCAGGTCGCCCTCGACCGTGAGCGAGCGGTCGATGATGTCGCGCAGGCGCGCCACCTCCTCCTCGGTGAGGTCGCGCACGTAGGTGTCGGGGCTCACCTCCACCTCCGCCAGGATGCGCTGGGAGGTGGAGCGGCCCACGCCGTAGATGTAGGTGAGACCGATTTCGGCGCGCTTGTTCAAGGGCAGGTTGACGCCGGCGATGCGTGCCATCCGCTCAGCCCTGCCGCTGCTTGTGGCGCTTGTTGGGGCAGATCACGAGGACCGCTTTGTGGCGGCGGATGATCCTGCACTTCTCGCACATCGGCCTGACCGACGGTCGTACCTTCATGATCCCTTTCGGCTGGTCCCTGCGCCCCGGCTCTGGCTGCCGTGACGGCCGCCGCTACCGATTCGCGGATATGCCCGCACGCCGAACCACTCGGCCGTCGAGCAGGACACACGATAGTAGCAGCTACGCCCTTTCGGCGAGCGGCGCGCCCGGCGTGGCGGCGATTTCACGCTCCCCCACCGCCTCGCGGGCCCCGCGGGCCTCGGCGCGATCGCCAGCGCCACCGGTCTCGCCGGCCCCGGCGGCGTGGGGGTGGTGCCAGGGGGTGAGGATGCGCGGGCCGTCGCCGGTGACGGCCACCGTGAACTCGAAATGCGCGGCCAGCGAGCCGTCCTGGGAGAAGATCGCCCAGCCGTCGGTGGCCACGCGCGCGGCGGCGCGCCCGGCGGTGGTCATCGGCTCGATCGCCAGCACCATGCCCTCCTCCAACAGCGGCCCCTTGCCGGGCGTGCCGCAGTTGGGCACCTGGGGATCCTCGTGCATGGAGCGGCCCACGCCGTGGCCCACCAGCGAGCGCACGATCGAGAGGCCGCCGCGCTCGACCACATCCTGGATGGCGGAGGAGATGTCGCCCACGCGGCCGCCGGCGCGGCAGCGTTGCACGCCGGCGTGCAACGCCCGCTCGGTGGCGTTCAACAGCCGGCTCGCGTCAGCCGAGATGGCGCCCACGGGGAAGGTGCGCGCGGCGTCGGCGACCCAGCCGTCCAGGGTCACGCCGACGTCGATCGAGATCACGTCGCCGTCGGCCAGCGCGTAGGGCCCGGGGATGCCGTGCACGATCATCGAGTTGGGCGAGGCGCAGATCGAGCCGGGGAAGCCGCGGTAGCCCTTGAACGTGGGCGAGGCGCCGCGCGAGCGGATGAAGCGCTCTGCCGCCTCGTCCAGCTGGGCGGTGGTGACCCCGGGCTGGATCCTGCTCTGGAGCAGTGCCAGCGTCTGCACGAGGATCGAGCCGGCGGCGGCCATCTTCTCGATCTCCTCGGGACTCTTGCGGATGATCACTTTCGAAGCTTAGCCGCTCTCAGAGCTGCTCCTCCAGCCGCAGCGTGGCGAGCGCGGCGCGGATGTGGTCGTGCACCTCGGCGGGATCGCGCCGGCCGTCGAAGCTGCGCAGCAGCCCCGCCCGCTCGTACCAGCCGATCAGGGGAGCGGTCTGCTCGTGGTAGACCTGCAGGCGCCGGCGGATCGTGGCCTCGCGGTCGTCGTCGCGCTGGATCAGGCGCGCGCCGTCCTGGTCGCACACGCCCTCGTGCTTGGGCGGATCGAGCTCGACCTGGTAGATATGCGCGGGGTTCTTCACGCACACGCGCCTGCCCGACAACCGCCGCACGAGCTCCTCGTCGGGCACGTCGATCAGCAGCGCCGCCGACAGGTGGCGGTCCTGGCGCTGGAGCGCCTGCTCGAGCGCGTGGGCCTGGCTGTCGTTGCGGGGAAAGCCGTCCAGCAGGAAGCCGTCCTTGGCGTCGTCCTGCTCGATGCGTTGCACGATCATGCCCACGATCACGTCGTCGGGCACGAGCTCGCCGCGGTCCATGTACGCCTTGGCCTGGCGACCCAGCTCGGTGCCGTCGGCGACCTGGCTGCGGAGCATGTCCCCCGTGGAGATGTGGGCGAGCGCGAAATCGGCGCGCAGACGCTCGGCCTGTGTGCCCTTGCCCGCGCCGGGTGGCCCGAGCAGGATCAGGTTCAGCTCCGACACCTGTGCCACAGCGTACCCGTTGGCGCGCGCGCAGGGCGGCCGGGATCGGCGCCTCCCGGAGGGGCGCGCCGGGGGTGGGACCTATCTGAGGAAGCCCTCGTAGGAGCGCATCATCAGCTGCGCCTCGAGCTGCTTCATCGTTTCCAGCGCCACGCCGATCACGATCAGGATCGATGTGCCGCCGATCGCCAGCTGCGTGTGGGTGCGCGCGATCAGGATCACCGGCAGCGCGGCGACCACCGCGAGGAAGATCGCCCCCGGGAAGGTGAGCCGCGCGAGGATGCGGTCCAGGAATTCCGCGGTCGGCCGTCCCGGGCGCACTCCCGGGATGAAGCCGCCGTACTTCTTGAGATTGTCCGCCTGGTCGACCGGGTTGAAGGTGACCGCGGTGTAGAAGTAGGTGAAGACGATGATGAACAGCGACTCGCCCACGACGTAGTGCCAGCCGTTGGGGGAGAAGAAGTCGGCCACGCGCGTGCCCCAGTGGGCGTGCACCAGCTGGCCGATCGTCGGCGGGATCGCCATGATGCTGGCCGCGAAGATCACCGGGATCACACCCGCCATGTTGACGCGCAGCGGCAGGTAGGTCTGGCCGCCCTCCGACATGCGCCGGCCGATCACGCGCTTGGCGTACTGCACGGGAATGCGCCGCTGACCCTCCATCACGAACACGATGCCGCCCACGATCGCCAGCACGATGAAGGGCATCATCACCTTGAACACCTGATCCTGGGTGGTCCACCACGACTGTATCCCCGAGGGCAGGCGCGCGACGATCGAGGCGAAGATCAACAGCGAGATGCCGTTGCCGATGCCGCGCTGGGTGATCAGCTCGCCCACCCACATCAGCAGCACGCAGCCGGTGGTCAGGCACACGACGATCAGGAAGACGTGGGGCGCGTCGAATTTGGAGATGATCGATTCGCCGGCCTGCGACTGGAAGGAGTGGAACAGGAACACGTAGCCGATCGACTGCGCGAAGGCCAGGCCGACCGTGAGGTAGCGCGTGTACTGCGTGATGCGCGCCTGGCCCACCTCGCCTTCCTTTGACAGCTTCTCCAGCGACGGCACCACCACCTGCAGCAGCTGCAGGATGATCGACGCGGTGATGTACGGCATGATGCCCAGCGCGAAGATCGCGATCCGCCCGAGCCCGCCACCGGAGAAGAGGTTGAGCAGGCCGAGGATCGAGGTGCCGCCGAACTGCTTCTGCACCGCGTTGACCGCGTTGACGTTGACCCCCGGCACCGGGATGTGCGCGCCCAAGCGATAGATGATCAGCATCCCGGCGGTGAAGGCCAGCTTGCGCCGGATGTCGGCGACCTGGAAGGCGCTGAGAATGGTCGAGAGCATGGGCTGTCGGGAGCGGCAGCGCGGTGGGCGCGGTCAGGTGCCGGTCACGCCGGGGATGCCGGGGGCGCGCCGCCGGTCGCTCGATTCTAGCCAAGCGCGCCCGCCAGGGAGGCCGGTCCCGAGCAGCGTCCGTTGGGTGTTTTGTTTTGGGGATTGGTTCCGGGCGGAACGAATCCTCTTTTTGAATCCCCCAGCGGCCCCTCGGACAGGTGTGTTCGGGGCCGTGGCGCGCCAGATTCCCGCCCGGCGCCGCGCCGCCCGCTCGCTCGCTCGCTAAATCTCAGGAGGCCGGGTGGAGGCCGGCCCGAGCACCACCACGTGGCAGGTGCCGCCGGCGGCCTCGATCCGCGCGCGCGCGGCGGCGGAGAAGGCGTGCGCGTGCACGGTGAGCGCCTTGCTCAGCTCGCCGCGGCCCAACACCTTCACGGGCACGTCCTTGCGCTTGGCCAGGCCGTGGGCCCTGAGGAGCTCGGGCGTCACCTCGGAGCCCTCCTCGAAGCGCTCCTGGAGCGAGGCGATGTTGACCGCCTGCGCGTGCGTGCGAAACGGCTCGAACGGCATCGACTTCTTCATGTGGGGCCCACGCAGCTTGCGCATGCGCATGTGCAGGGGCATCTGGCCGCCCTCGAAGCGCGGCCGGCGCTTGGCGCCGGAGCGCGCGCCGTAGCCCTTCTGCCCGCGCCCCGCGGTCTTGCCCGTGCCGGAGCCCTCGCCGCGGCCCACGCGCTTGCGCGCGCGGCGGCTGCCGGGCGCCGGGCTCAGCGAGTGCAGGCCGACGCGCTCCTCGCGCTCCCGCTCGCGCTCGCGCTCGAGCTCCGCGTCGTGCTCCGCGGCGGGCGTCACGCGCGCTCCTCGCGCACCTCGACCAGATGGCGCACCGCGTGCACCATGCCGCGCGCCTGGGGGGAGTCGTCGATCGCAACCGTGTGGCCGATGCGGCGCAGCCCCAGCGAGCGCAGCGTCTCGAGCTGCCGGCGGTCCGATCCGTTGCCCGAGCGCCGCTGGGTCACCTGGAGGGTGCCCATCACTCCTGCACCTGGCCCTGGCCCTGGCCCTGCTCGGGCGCGCGCCCTGTGCCGGGCGCGGTCGCGGCCTGTGCCTCGCCGTTGGACTCCGCGCGGGCTTCCGGCGCGGGCGTCTCGGCCGGCGCGGGCGCCCCGCCGTGCGCCTCCCCGCCGGCGGGTGGCGCGGGCTTCTCGCCGACCCCGTTGGAGACCGGCTCCTCCACGAGCGCCTCGGCGCCGTTGGGGGACTGCTCGCCCAGCCCCAGCACCTGGTTGATCGAGAGGCCGCGCAGCTTGGCGACCTCCTCGGGGGTGCGCAGCCCCCGCAGCCCCTCCACGGTGGCCTTGACCAGGTTGATCGGGTTCTGCGAGCCGAGGCTCTTGGAGAGGATGTCGTGGATGCCGGCCAGCTCCAGCACCGCGCGCACGCCGCCGCCGGCGATGACGCCGGTGCCGGGCGAGGCGGGCTTGAGCAGCACGCGGCCGGAGCCGAACACGCCGGTGATCTGGTGGGTGATCGTACTGCCGTGGCGGGGCACGCGGAAGAGGTCTTTCCTGGCGCGCTCCACGCCCTTCTGGATTGCGAGCGGCACCTCGTTGGCCTTGCCGTAGCCCACGCCCACCACCTCGCGCTCGTCGCCCACCACCACCAGCGCGGTGAAGGAGAAGCGCCGGCCGCCCTTGACCACCTTGGCGACGCGGTTGATCTCGACCACGCGCTCCTGGAGGTCGAGGCCCTGTGGGTTCACTGAGCGATCTGTGGCGGCCATGGTATGAGGTGAGCAGCGTAGCGGGGTGACGCTCTACAGGGTGAGCCCCGCCTCGCGCAGCGCCTCCGCGAAGGCGCGCACGTGGCCGTGATAGCGGTAGCCGCCCCGGTCGAACACCGCCTCCGAGACGCCCACGGTCTTTGCGCGGTCGGCCAGCAGCGCGCCCGCGCGGGTGGCGCGCTGCGCATTGGGCAGCTGGCGCAGCTCGGGCTCGTACCAGTTGACCGCCGCCAGCGTGGCGCCGCGCTGGTCGTCGATCAGCTGCGCGCACAGCCCGCGGTTGGAGCGGAACACCGACACCCGTGGCCGCACAGCGGTGCCACTGACCTTCGCGCGCACGCGCCGGCGCCGTTTGAGCCGCCGCCGCTCCTTGGTCAAAACGGTCACGCGCGCACCTCTTTCACGGTGGGCTCGCATGAGTCCGCAGGCCAAGCCAGACAAGATCGAGGTCCCGCCCACCCGCGTGGCGTGCCCTGGCACGCGAGCGACCGAGGACGCAGTATCGCGCCGGCATGCGGGCTCATGCGCGCTTCCCGACCTTGCGCGCCACGTGCTCGCCCTCGTAGCGGATGCCCTTGCCCTTGTAGGGCTCCGGCGGGCGCTGCTTGCGGATGATCGCCGCGGTCTCGCCCACCTGCTGCTTGGAGATGCCCCTCACCACGATGCGCGTCGGCTGGGGCACCTCGAACTCGATCCCGTCGGGTGCCGCGATCGGCACCGGGTGGGAGTAGCCGACCGCCAACTCGAGGTTGTCGCCCTTCAGCTGCGCTCTGTAGCCCACGCCCTGGATCTCCAGGCGCTTCTCGAAGCCGTTGGTCACGCCCTGCACCATGTTGGCCACCAGCGAGCGCACCAGGCCGTGCAACGCGCGGTGCTCGCCGCGGTCGGTGGGGCGCGACACGCGCAGCTGCTCGCCCTCCTGCACCACCTCGATGTCGCGCGGGATGCGCTCCATCAGCTCGCCCCGTGGACCGTTGACCCGCACCGAGTCGGGCTCGATCGCGACGGTCACGCCCGCGGGCACCGCGATTGGCTGGCGGCCGATCCTGGACATCTCACCACACCCTCGCCAGCACCTCGCCGCCGATTCCGGCGGCGCGCGCTTCGTGGCCGGTCATCACGCCCTTGGACGTGGACACGATCGCGGTGCCCATGCCGCCCAGCACCTTGGGGATGCGGTCGGCGCCCACGTAGGTGCGCCGCCCCGGGCGCGACACCCGCTGCAGGCCGGAGATCGCCGAGTGGCGGCTCCGCGTGTACTTCAGGCGGATCTGGATCACCTCGCCCACGTGCGCGCCGGGCGCGGAGGGCGCCTCGGCGAGCGTCCACGACTCGATGTAGCCCTGCTCCGCGAGGATGCGCGCCACCTCGGCCTTCAGCCGCGACGACGGCACATCAACAGTTTCGTGCGACGCGTGGATCGCGTTGCGGATGCGCGTCAGGAGGTCGGCTATCGGGTCGGTCGCGGACATGGGCGTGCTCGGGTGGTGG
>WQXW01000018.1 GCA_009781575.1 Solirubrobacterales bacterium | reverse complement strand
GCCCTGCGCAGGCGCGGCGGAGGTGGTGGAACTGGTTTCTTCCTGCCCGCCCGCGCCGCCGGCCCCGCCGAACGGGTTGGACAGCTGCCCTTCGGCACCCGCGGCCGCCGCGGCCGCCGCGGGCAGCGCGAGCGCGCCCACCACGAGGGCCACCGGGAGCAGGCGCATTGCGGTTCGAGCGTGCATCGAAAGGCCGAGCGGCGAGCATAGCGCCAGGCACCCCGGCGATGCGCCCACTCGCAGTGGCGCGCGCGAGCACCCCCTACAATTGCGCTCGCATGCCCCCCAAGCAACGCCAGATCCGGGTCGAGCAGCGCGGCGCGCAGCAGGCGATCGAAGCGCTCGAGCAGCGCTCCGATGAGGAGCTCGAGAGCGAGACCAAGTACAAGGCGGCCGCGCTGACGATCCTGGGCGCGCGCGCGGCGGAGCGCTTCGACGCCGAGCAGGCGCGCGGCTACTTCCAGCGCGCGATCACCGCGGCGCGCCCCCAGGAACGGATGCAGATCCGGCGCATGGCCGACGCCTCGCTCGCGCTCGCCGAGCGGCGCGCGGGCGACCTGAAGGACGCGGTCGAGCGGCTGGGCCACGAGGCGCCGAGCGGGCGCCAGATGCTCGCGCTGCGCGCGATGGGCCTGCTCATCCCCCCCGCCTCCGCCGGCCTGGCGGCGCGCGCGCGCGGCATCCTGCTGATCCTGGTCCTGATCATCGCGCTGCTCGCGCTGGGCCTCGGCATCGTGGAGCTCGTGTCGCTGCCCTTCGGCGGCCTCGGGCTCGCGCCGGGGATCCTGCTGGGGCTGTTCGTGGCGATCGCCGCGATCGCGATCGCCGCGCTCTACGGGCGACGCCGGCGAGATCGGGCCCAGGCGGCCCGGCGCGCAGAGCCCTGAGCCGCCGCGAGCCCGCTCGCCCGCAGGCCCGTACGGAGAGCCTGCGGTCGCGCCGATCGAGCAGCGGCCGTTTCGTGTTTTGTTTTTTGGATTCGTTCCACGCGGAACGAATTCTCTTTTCGAATCCCCCAACGGCGCCTGCGACAGCTGTGTTCGAATCCCCCAACGGCGCCTGCGACAGCTGTGTTCGCGACCGGGCGAGCGGGGTGCTATTTGGCCGACACCGTGACCTGATTCATCACGATCGGCGTGCGCGGCATGCTCTCTTCGCCGTCGGGACCGGCCGCGGTGGGCACGCGCGAGATCGCGGCCACGGTCTGTTGGCCTCCCACCACGCGTCCGAGCAGCGCGTACTGTGGCGGTAGGTCCGCGTTGGCGCCGGTCACGATGAAGAACTGGCTCCCCGCCGCGCCGGCGGGGTCGGTGTCGGTCTTGGCCATCGCCACCACCCCCTGGGTGTATTGCAGGTTCGACGGCGGCGGCTCGACCACGGTGTAGCCCGGCCCTCCGGAGCCGTCACCGTTGGGGTCGCCGCCCTGGATCACGAAGCCCGCGACCACCCGGTGGAAGGTGAGGCCGTTGTAGAAGCCGAGGTGCACCAGGTGCACGAAGGAGGCGGCCACCCGCGGGGAGTCGCGCACGTCCAGGCGGATCTCGATTTCGCCGCAGTTGGTCTGCAGATGCGCCGTGTAGGTCATGGTGGGATCGAGCGCCCCGTGCGGCGCCTGCAGGTGCTGCGGGCCCTTCGGCGTGGGCGCGGCTGTGGCGCGGCACCTGGCCGCGGGCGCGGCGCTGCGGGTGCTCGCGTGGGCCGCGCCGGCACGCAGCGCGCCCCCCGATCCGCAGCCGCCCACGAGCAGCGGGAGCAGCGGCAGCGAGAGCGCCGCAAGCGCCGTGGCGATGCCCCGCGCGCGCAGGTGTGGGAGACCGCAAGCGGACACCTTTCGAGGATAGTGGCGCCCCATCTCCCGCGGATGCTCGTTGCGCCTTCTTAGCAAACGTGCCCCGGGCGCTAACCATCGCCGCGGCCGGCGCGTGCGCCGGCCAAATACGCTTGCGCAATGGCCGCACGCGCCCACCGAGTGATAGTGAACCCGGCCGCCGGCGGCGGCCGCGGCGCGGCGCTCGCCGACACGGTCGGTCGCGCGCTGCGCGCCAGGAGCGTCAACGCGCACAGCGAGCGCGCGCGCGACCTCGAACACGCGCGTGAGCTGGCCCTGTCGGCCGCGCGTGCCGGCGAGGTGGTGGTCGTGGTGGGCGGCGACGGCATGATCGGCGCGGTCGCCGACGTGCTGCGCACCGTGGACGGCGCGCTGCTGGGCATCGTCCCCGCGGGGCGCGGCAACGACCTGGCGCGCGTGCTCTCGATCCCCGCCGACCCCGAGCGGGCCTGCGAGGTGATCGCCTGCGGGCGACCGCGCCCGATCGATCTCGGCGAGATCGGGGGGCGCGCGTTCGTGGGGATCGCCTCGGTGGGCTTCGACTCGGAGGCCAACCGCATCGCCAACCTCGCTCCGGCGCGCCTCGGGCAGGGGGTGTACCTGTACGGCGCGCTGCGCGCGCTCCTCTCCTGGCGCCCCGCCCGCTTCGAGCTCGAGCTCGACGGCCCGGGCGAGCGCGATCCCGGCCGGCGCGATCCCGGCCGGCGCTCGGTGAGCGGCTACACCGTGGCGGTGGCCAACTCGAAGGCCTACGGCGGCGGCATGCTGCTGGCGCCCGGAGCGCGCCTCGACGACGGGCTGCTGGATGTGGTGACCATCGGGCGCATGCCCAAGCTGCGCTTCCTCGCAAACCTGCCGCGGGTCTTCCGCGGCACCCACGTGGCGCTCGACCTCGTCACGCTCGAGCGCGCGGGCGAAGTGGAGATCGCGTGCGATCGCCCGTTCACGGTGTACGCGGACGGCGATCCGATCGCGCGGCTGCCGGCGAGGGTGCGCGCGATCCCCCGCGCGCTCGAGGTGCTGGTGCCGCGGGACGGCCCGCGGGGGGACGGTCCATGAGCTCGCTGCTGGCGCCCAAGATCGCGCTCGCGCGCGGTGTGGGCGCGCTGTCGCGCCTGGGGGGCGGTGGCGCGACGAGCGTGCCGGGCAGGGTGCTGTTGCGCCTGGAGCCGCGCGCGCTGGCGCTGCTCGCGGAGCGCCTGCCCCAGGGCAGCGTGGTGATCTCGGCGACCAACGGCAAGACCACCACCGCGGCGATGGCGGCGAGCATCCTCACGCGCGCGGGCGTCCCGTTGGTGCACAATCGCGCGGGCGCCAACATGGCCGGCGGGATCGCCACCACGCTGATCGGCGCCGCGCGGCCCGGTGGGGCGCTGGCCGGCGAGCTGGGCCTCTTCGAGGTCGACGAGTTCTGGCTCGCGCAGATGGTGCTCCAGCTGCAGCCGCGCGCGGTGCTGTTGGGCAACCTCTTCCGCGACCAGCTCGACCGCTACGGCGAGCTGGAGGCGATCGCCGATCGCTGGGCGGCGGTGCTCGCAGATGGCGGGCGGCGCGCGGAGCTCGTGCTCAACGCGGACGATCCCCTGGTCGCGGATCTGGGGCGCGCGCGCGAGCGGGTGCTGTACTTCGGCGTGGAGGATCGCGCGCTGGCGATGTCGGGCATGGCGCACGCGGCCGACGCCAAGCACTGCCGCCGCTGTGGCGCGCCGTACACCTTCGACGTGGTGCTGCTCGGCCACCTCGGGCACTACCGCTGCGCCGCCTGCGGACAGGAGCGCCCGCGGCCGAGCGTGTACGCGCGCGAGGTCTCACTGGATGGCGTGCGGGGCGCGCGCTTTGAGCTCTGCACCCCCGCCGGCGAGACCCCCGTGGCGCTGGCGCTGCCGGGGTTGTACAACGTGTACAACGCGCTCGGCGCGACCGCGCTGGCGCTCTCGCTGGGCGTGGGGCTGGGCGAGATCGCGGAGGGCCTGCAAACCGCGCAGGCCGCGTTCGGGCGCGCGGAGCGTGTGGCGCTCGCGCGCGCCGACCGCGGCGGGGGCCGCGGCGGGGGCGGGGGCGGAGGCGAGCGCGAGCTGCGCATCCTGCTGGTCAAGAACCCCGCGGGCGCCAACGAGGTGTTGCGCACGCTGGCGCTGGAGCCGGGCGACCACGATCTGCTGGTGGTGCTCAACGACAAGGTGGCCGACGGGCGCGATGTGTCGTGGATCTGGGATGCCGACTTCGAGCTGCTGGCTCCCCGCGTGCGGCGCCTCACCTGCGCGGGCACGCGCGCGGCGGAGCTGGCGCTGCGCTTCAAGTACGCCGGCGTGGAGCGCGAGCGCATCGCGCTGGAGGGCGATCTGGCGCGCGCGCTCGATCTGGCCGCGGCGGGCGGCGCGCAGGACGGCGGGACCCCCACCCCGCTCTACGTGCTGCCGACCTACACCGCGCTGCTGGCGCTGCGGCGCCTGCTGGTGGCGCGCGGCGACACGCGGGAGCAGTTCTCATGAGCGCTGGGGTGCTGCGCGTGTGCGCGCTCTACCCCGACCTGATGAACATCTACGCCGACCGCGGCAACCTGATGATGCTGGAGCGGCGCTGTGGCTGGCGCGGGATCGGCTTCGAGCTGGCCGCCCGCGGGCTGGGCGAGGCGCTGGAACCGGGCGCGCACGACCTCTTCTATCTCGGAGGCGGCCAGGATCGCGACCAGCGCGCCTGCGCGGAGGACCTGCTGGCCACCAAGCGCGACGCGCTGCACGAGGCGGCCGCGCGCGGCGCGATCGTGCTGGGGATCTGTGGCGGCTATCAGCTGCTGGGCCGCTCGTACGAGTTGTCGGACGGCGAGACGATCGGGGGCGTGGAGCTGATCGACGCGCACACGGTGCGCGAGCCCGGCCCGCGGTTGATCGGCAACGTGGCGATCGAGGTGCAGCTCGACGGCCGCGGCGATAGCAGCAGTGGCAGCAGCGGCGGCGGCGGCGGCAGCGGCGGCGCCGATCCGGACGAGGACGCGGACGCCCGGCGCCGCCCGGTCCCCCAGCCCCCGCGAATCCTGGCCGGCTTCGAGAACCACGGCGGGCGCACCCACCTGGGCGCGGGCGAGCGCGCGCTGGGGCGGGTGGTGCGAGGTCACGGCAACGACGGGCGCAGCGGCCTGGAGGGCGCGCGCCGGGGCTCGGTGATCGGCACCTACCTGCACGGCCCGCTGCTGCCCAAGAACAGCTGGTTCGCGGATTGGCTGATCGCCACCGCGTTGGGTATCGAGCCGTGGGAGCTGGCGCCGCTCGAGGACGCGCTCGAGCGGCGCGCTCACGAGGCGGCGATACGCGCGGCGGGCGCCTGACCTAGGATCGCGGTCGTGGAGCTCGGCGAGTACCAGCGCCTGTCACGGCGCACCGCGGCCTACCCCCGCGAGGCGTGGCTGGCCTACCCCGCGCTGGGGTTGGCCGGGGAGGTCGGCGAGGTGGTCGAGCACGCCAAGAAGGTCATCAGGGACGACGGGGCGCGCGTCGGCGAGCAGCGCCGCGCGGCGATGGCCAAGGAGCTCGGCGACGTGCTCTGGTACCTCGCCCAGCTGGCCACCGAGCTCGAGCTGGACCTGGACGAGATCGCGGAGGCCAACCTCGAGAAGCTGCTCTCACGCCAGCGGCGCGGCGTGATCTCGGGCAGCGGCGACGACCGCTAGCCGTTGCGTTTTTTGTTTTGAGGATTGGTTCCGCGCGGAACGAATCCTCTTTTTGAATCCCCCGACGGCTCCTCAGACAGGTGTGTTCGAAACCGCGCGCCAGATGGCGAGCATCCCGGCAGGGACCCGTTCATTCGCCGCCGAGATCACCACCGCCGAAGCCGCCGAGTTCCACCGGGGGCGGCACGCTGATTTCGACCGGGGGCGGGGGCGGGGGCACGCTGATTTCCACGGGGGGCGCAGGCGGTGTCCGGCCCGGCCCGGCGCGGCGCGGCGAGTGCGCGGATTGTGCGGGCGCGCGGCCGCGGCGATCACCGGTGCGCGATCGCGAAGCGCTCGAAGCGCGCGGCCACCGCGGGGGGCAGCTTCGCGCGCACGCGCACACCCTCGGGCGTGTCGTGGCGGCTCACATCGCCGCCCAGCTCGTGCAGCGCCGCCAGGCTGCCGCCGTGCGCGTAGGGCACCAGCAGCTCAACCGTGCGCAGCGAGCGCGAGAGCTCCTCCTCCAGCCGCTGCGCCAGCCCCTCCACCCCCTCCCCCGTGGCGCCGCTCACCGGCAGGCCGTGGGGGTGGCGCAGGCGCAGCTCCTCGCGCGCGTCGCGGTCGAGCAGATCGACCTTGTTGAGCGCGAGCACGCGCGGCGTCTCCCCCGCGCCGATCTCATCGAGCGTGCGCTCCACCGCGCGGAGCATCGAGAGGCGCCGCTCCTCCGGCGCGGAGGCGTCGAGCACGTGCACCAACACCTGCGCGCGGCGGGTCTCCTCGAGGGTCGCCCCGAACGCGTCCACCAGCTGGTGGGGCAGCTTTGAGATGAACCCCACCGTGTCGGTCAGCAGGTGGGAGCGCCCACCGAGCCGTACCGTGCGCGTGGTGGGGTCGAGCGTGTGAAAGAGGCGATCGCGCACCTGCACGCGCGCGCCGGTGCCCCCGCAGGCGTCGCCGAGCGCGTTCAGAAGCGTGGACTTGCCGGCGTTGGTGTAGCCGGCGAGCGCGATCGCCGGCAGCGCGGCGCGCTCGCGCTCGGCGCGCATCACCGCGCGGGTGGCCTTCACCCCCTCCAGGCGCCGGCGCAGCGCGGCGATGCGGTTGCGCGCCAACCGCCGGTCGGTCTCGATCTGGCTCTCGCCGGGGCCTCGGGTGCCGATGCCGCCGCCGAGTCGCTCGAGGTGGCTCCACAGGCCGCGCATGCGCGCGAGGTTGTACTCGAGCTGTGCCAACTCCACCTGCAGCTTGCCCTCGGCGCTGGAGGCGTGGGCGGCGAAGATGTCGAGGATGATCGCCGTGCGGTCGACCACCGGCAGGCCGAGCGCGTCCTCGAGGTTGCGCTCCTGGCGGGGCGTCAGCTCATCGTCGCAGGCCACCAGGTTGGCATCGCACGCACGCGCGGCCTCGCGCGCCTCGCGCACCTTGCCGGGGCCGAGGTAGGTGTTGGGATGGGGCTGCTCGCGGCGCTGGGTCAGCTCCCCCGCGACGGCCACGCCGGCGGTGCGCAGCAGCTCGCGCAGCTCCGCCAGGCTCTCGCCGTCGGCGGGCTGTGACAATGTGGCGATGCAGAGCGCGCGCTGACGAGCGCGCGGCGCGCCCACGGTGGCGTAGCGGGAGGCGCCGTTGCGCGAGGCGCCCTCGGCGCGGCTCTCACGGGCGGCGATGCGGCCGTTGCTGGCGCGGTTCATTCACCGTCACAGTTTAGGAAGCGCGGCGATGCGTTGGACGGCCTCGGCCAGGCGATGGTCGGGTGTGGTGAGTGAGATGCGAAACCAACCCTCGCCGCTGGGCCCGTAGGCGCGCCCGGGCGAGATCACCACCGCGGCGTGCTCCAGCACGTGCTCGCAGTAGGCGGCGGAGCCCGCGAACCCCTCCGGCACCGGCGCCCACACGTAGATCGTGGCCCTTGGCACGCGCACCTGCACGCCGGCGTCGCGCAGCGCGGCGCACACCAGATCGCGGCGCTGGCGGTAGAGCTCGATCATCGAGGCCACCTCGTGGTCGGCGTCGGGCGAGAGCGCGGCGACCCCGGCGAGCTGCACCGCCTCGAACAGCCCGGAGTCGATGTTGGTCTTCAGCCGCCAGTAGTGCTCGAGCGCGTTGGCGTTGCCGAGCAGCGCCGCGCAGCGCCAGCCGGTCATGTTGTAGCCCTTGGACAGCGAGAACACCTCGATCCCGATCTCCTTCGCGCCCGGCGTGGCCAGAAAGGAGGGCGCGCGGTAGCCGTCGTAGACGATCTCCGAGTAGGAGTTGTCGTGCACCACCAGGATCTGGTGCGCGCGCGCGAACGCGACCACGCGCTCGAAGAAGCCCCGCGGCACGACCGCGCCGGTGGGATTGTTGGGGTAGTTCAGATACATGAGCTTCGCCCGCCGCGCCGCCTCGGCGGGGATCGCGTCGAGATCGGGCACGAACCCCAGCTCCGGCACGAGCGGCAGCGCGAGCGGCTCGCCGCCCGCCAGCAGCGGCCCGCCGCTGTACACGGGATAGCCGGGGTCGGCGGCCAGCGCCACATCGCCGCGGTCGAGGAACGCGAGGTTGAGGTTGAAGATCGCCTCCTTGGCGCCGATCGCGGCCACGATCTCGCGGGCGGGGTCGAGCTCGACGTCGAAGCGGCGCGCGTAGAAGTCGCGCAGCGCCTCGCGGAAGTCGGTGCGGCCGCGGTTGGAGGGGTAGCGGTGGGTCTGTGGCTCGCTCACCGCCTCCTGCATCGCCTCCACGATCAGCGCCGGCGTGGGCCGGTCGGGATCGCCGATGCCCAGACTGATCACATCGGCGCCGGCGGCGCGCTTGGCCTCGATCTTGCGCTCGAGCTCGGCGAACAGGTAGGGCGGCATGCGCGCGAGGCGCTCACTGGGTTGCATTGGGCTCCTTCCCCTTCATCGCATCTGGCGAAGCTCCTCGATGAGCTCCTCGTGGAGGCGCCCCGCAAAGACGGGGCGCGCCCAGCCGGTGAGGTGCACGTGGAGATCCTCCCCCACCTCCACCTCGAGCTCCCCGCCGTCGAGCACCACCGTGATGGGCCCGGCGCCCGGCGGCCCGGCGCCCGGCCCGGCGCGCGGCGCGCCGGCTCCTGTGGTGCTCGGCGCGGTAGGGGGCGCGGCGCTCGCCACGGCGTGGGCGTGGGCGTCGGCGTCGGCGGCGAGGCGGTGGGCGATCGCGGCGCCGGTGGCGCCGGTGCCGGAGGAGAGCGTCTCCCCCACCCCGCGCTCGAAGATCCGCGCGCGGATGCGGCGGGGCTCGAGCTCGGCGTACCACGACACGTTGGTGCGGTTGGGGAAGTCGGGGTGGGCTTCGATGGGCGGGCCCAGCGCGGCGAGGTCGAGCGCGGCCAGCGCGGCGGTGTCCGGTACGGCGATCGCGCACTGTGGGTTGCCGATCGAGACGTGGCGGAACTCCCAGGTGCGCCCGCCGGCGCGCAGGCGCCCGCAGCCGTCGGGCGCGCCGGCGGGGTAGTCGGCGGATGTGAGCGACGCGGTGCCCATGTCCACGCGACTCGAGTGCGGGCCGGTGATCGTGGGCGTGATATCCCCCGCGGCGGTTTCGATCGTGAAGGTGTCGCGCGTGGTCCAGCCGTGGCGGCGCAGGTAGAGGACCGCCTCGCGCGCGCCGTTGCCGGAGAGCTCCGCCTCGGAGCCGTCGGGGTTGTGGATGCGCAGCCGCGCCACCCGACTGGGATCGGCGGGGGCGCTCAGCAGGAGGATCCCGTCGGCGCCCACGCCGAAGTGCGCCCGGCAGAGCGCGCGCACGCGCGCGGGCGTGAGCTGGAACGGCAGCTCGCGCTCGTCGACGATCAGGTAGTCGTTGCCGAGCGCCTGCCACTTCTCGAACTTCATCGTGCCCCAGCCAGTTGGCGCATGCGGCGCGGGAGTCTAGGTCGCGTGGCGCAGGCGCGCGATCTCCCCGGCGACCTCCGCCGCCGCGCGTTCGGTGAGGTCGATCGTGTGGACGCCCGCGAGCTTGCGCATCCAGGTCAGCTGGCGGCGGGCGTAGTTGCGCGTGTGGCGCACCATCGCGGGCACGTCGCCGGCGAGCAGCTCCTGGAAGCCGAGCGCGGCGCGCGCGGTGGGCGAGGCGCCGGCGGCGTGCGCGCGCAGCACCTCCTCGCGCGCGCCGGCGTCGAGCATGCGGTGCACGCGCGCCTCGATCCGCGCGTACAGCTGTGGGCGATCCATCACCAGCCCCACCAGGAGCGTGGGGTGGCGCACGTGTGAGGTCCACAGCTGCGAGGGCCCGTCGGGCGGCTCGAGCTCGCCGCTGTCGAGCAGCTCGAGCGCGCGCACGACGCGCTGGCGGTCGTTGGGGTCGATCGCGCGCGCCGCCCAGGGGGCGCGGCGGGTGAGGAGCGCGTGCAGCGCGGGCGCGCCGTCCTGTTGGAGGCGGCGCTGCCAGCGCTCGCGCACCCCCTCGGCGGGGGGCGGGCGCAGCGCGAGCTCGGTGAGCGCGGCGCGCAGGTAGAGGCCCGTGCCGCCGACCACGATCGGGCGCGCGCGCCGCGCGAGGAGCGCGTCGATCTCGGCGTGCGCCAGCGCGGCGTACTGGCCCGCGCTGAAGGAGGCGTCGAGGGGCAGGAAGGAGATCAGGCGATGCTCGAGCGCGGCGCGCTGCGTGGCATCGGGCACGCCGGTCAGGATCTCGATGCCCCGGTAGACCTGGAGCGCGTCGGCGGAGACCGCGACCGGGTGCTCGCCCGCCGCGCGCAGGCGCGCGCCCAGTGCGAGCGCGACCTCGGTCTTGCCCACGCCGGTGGGCCCGAAGAGCGCGATCAGATCCACGCCGCCCGCCACAATGGCGTAGGCTCGCAGTTGATGCGGATCGCGGGCTCCACAGTGCTGCTCACCGGCGCCACCGGCGGTCTCGGCCAGGCGATCGCGCGGGCGCTCGCCGAGCGGGGCGCGTCGCTGACGCTCACCGGCCGCCGCGAGGCGGTCCTGGAGCCGCTGGCGCAGGAGCTCGGCGCGCGTGCGCTCGCGGTGGACCTCTGCCGCCGCGAGGCGCTCGACTCGTTGGTGGAGGAGGTCGGCGAGGTGGACATCCTGATCGCCAACGCCGCGCTGCCGGGGAGCGGGCGCCTGTCGACCTTCACGATCGAGCAGGTGGACCGCGTGCTGGAGGTCAACCTGCGCGCGCCCATCGCACTGGCCCACGCGCTGCTGCCGGCGATGACCCAGCGGGGCCACGGCCAGCTGGTGTTCATCTCATCGATCGCCGGCAAGGTGGCGACGGCGGGCACATCGGTGTACAACGCGACCAAGTTCGGCATGCGCGGCTTCGCCACGGCGCTGCGCGCGGAGCTGCACGGCAGCGGCGTGGGCGTGTCGACGATCTTTCCCGGCTTCATAAGCGACGCGGGGATGTACGCGGACACCAACGTGGCGCTGCCGCCGGGCGTGGGCACGCGCACCCCGGAGGATGTCGCCCGCGGGGTGATCGCCGCGATCGAGCACGACCGCGGCGAGGTCGACGTGGCGCCGCTGTCGTTGCGCGCCAGCACCGTGTTCGCACCGCTCGCCCCCGACGTGGCCGCGCGGCTCACGCGCATGATGGGCGGCGATCGGGTGGCCGAGCACATGGGCGAGGCCCAGATGGCCAAGCGCGACTGACAGCGCTCAACGCGCGGCGCGCCCGGCGGCCCGTGCGCGCGTGCCCCCGGCGACTGACAGCGCTCAGCGCGCGGCGCGCGCCAGCAGCGGCTCCTCGCCGGAGAGCGTCTGGCTGGTGGCGGCGTCGATGCGCACCTGCGCGAGCTCGCCCGGCGCGGCGACGCCGGCGAAGTTGACCACCTTGTTGTGGCGCGTGCGCCCGCGCAGGCGCTCGGGATCGGTGCGCGAGGGGCCCTCGACGAGCACCTCGAGCGTGCGCCCCACGAAGCGCTGCGCGCGCTCGTGCGCGCGCCGTTGCACCACCTCGACCAGCCGCTCCATGCGCTGCACCTTGACCGAGTGGGGCACCGTGCGCTCCGTGATCTGCCCCGCCTCGGTACCGCGCCGCGGCGAGAAGATGAACGTGAACGCGCCGTCGTAGCCCACCTGCTCGACCAGCTCGAGTGTCTGTGCGAAATCCCCCTCACTCTCACCGGGAAACCCCACGATGATGTCGGTGGTGAGCGCCGTGTCGGGGAGGTGCTCGCGGATCAGCGCCACGCGGTCGAGGTAGCGCGCGCGATCGTAGGTGCGGCGCATCGCCTTCAGGATCGCGCTGGAGCCCGACTGGAGGGGCAGGTGGATGTGCTCGCACACGCTGGGCAGCTCGGCGTGTGCGCGGATCACGTCCTCGCGCATGTCCTTGGGGTGGGGGCTCGTGTAGCGGATCCGGCGGATCCCGTCGACGCGATCGAGCGCGCGGAGCAGCTCGGAGAAGCTGCGCGGGCCGCGCGGGCCGCGCAGATCGCGCCCGTAGGAGTTGACGTTCTGGCCCAGGAGCGTGACCTCGCGCACGCCGTCGGCGGCCATCGCGGCGACCTCCCCCACCAGCTCCTCCAGCGGGCGGCTGACCTCGCGCCCGCGCGTGGAGGGCACGATGCAGTAGGAGCAGCGGCAGTTGCAGCCCACGCTGATCTGCAGCCACCCCTGGAAGGGCCGCGCGCGGCGCGCGGGCAGCCGCCCGGTGAAGCCCTCGAACTCGAAGAACCCCTGCGCGGTGAGCGAGTCGGAGGTCAAAAACTCGGCCAGCCGGTGCACCTGCCCGGGGCCGAACGCGACATCGACAAACGGAAAGCGCTCGAACACCTCCTCCTTGAGCGACTGGGCCCAGCAGCCGCCCACCCCCACCACGCGGCGGGGATCCTCGCGCTTGAGCCGCTTGGCCTCGCCGAGGTGCGCGACAAAGCGGCTGTCGGCGCTCTCGCGGATCGAGCAGGTGTTGAACAGGATCAGATCGGCCTGCCCGCGCTCGGGCGCCTCGCGGTAGCCGAGCGACTCGAGCATCCCCTTCATGCGCTCCGAGTCGTGCTCGTTCATCTGACAGCCGAACGTGGTGAGGTGGTAACGCATCTCCACTGGAGAGTATCGGCGCCGTGGTGGCGCGCGGGGAACCCTCAGCGGCAGATCGACCCACCGGCGCTGGCCCACGGTATCCACCGACGACCGAGGGGGCCGCCGGGGCGCGTGGGGACGCGGAAGGAGAGCCGCGTATACGCGTGCGGTCCGTGGGGTGTGCACGCGCCGAGCGCGTGGGCGCGCAGCTCGATCCGCGCGGGCCGCCGGTAGTAGCCGCCGTGCGGCCGAAAGAGCGAGGTGAGGCCATAACCGGTTGCGGCCGCGCCGCCCCAGCTGATCCAGTGGATGTGCGTCACCAGCCCGCTCGGATCGCCGCCGTTGAAGATCCGCGTGGGCCGCGCGGTGCCCCATCCTTCCCCAAAGCGCCCCGCGAACTGGCGGGCGCCGAGCACGATCTCGCCCGCGCCGCCGGCGACCGCGGCCAGGAGCAGCGCAATCGCCACGGTGGCGCCGATGGACCGGGCGAGTCCACGCATGTCGCTGACAAGTGTACACAGCCGTGCGGACGCGGGGTGGCGGGCAGCGCGTAACCCTGCTGAGGCAACCGCGACCCACTCGGGCAGCCGTCGAGAGCTCGGCGCAGCACCCTTGTCGTAGCCGCCGAGCAGCAGCACGATTTGCCGATGCGCGCTCGAGACTGTCGAGCGACTGCAGCCAGTCGCGTGCGGGCTGACCGCCGTGGTCGTCCTCGAAGAACTCGATCGGCCAGGCCACTCGAGGACGACCCCAAATTTACCCTGCCCGCCCGGAGCCTCGTCTGGCGATGTGAGCTCAGGCGGCGCGCGAGGCGGCCACGGCCTCCCGCGGGGGTGTCTGCGCCGGCTTCTCTTGCGGCTGCCCCTCGCGCTCCAGCGGGGTCACCTCGCTGGCGCCGATGCCCAGCGCCTCGTAGATCTTCCGTTCGAGCTC